>CAYHAT010000068.1:0-3533 GCA_964354675.1 uncultured Actinomycetota bacterium
TGTCGCTCCTTTCCCCTGACTTTTCTCCGCCGGCTCCCGCATACCCTCCCTGTCATTATATAAAGAGGCGGGAGTCGGAGGCATGGTTCCCGGCCCACGCTTCTCCTGGCGTAGATTTTTATCCTCCCCGGGCGTTGTAGTCATCGAGGACTAAAAAGCCCACGGAAAGGACGGATGACGACATGGAGCTTGCGGGCGGGAACAGAGACGTGATCATAAATCCCCGTTATCGCCGTTCCGCCGTGCTCAGGGCGCTGCATGCGATCCTTGCCGGCCGCGGGGCCGGGGGTGAGGCGATACGCCTGGAGCGGGGAGGCCTCGCCGTCGAGCCGGCCGGCGCAGGGGACGGGGATGAGGGCCCCGAAGGGGGAGAAGAGGACGATGACGCAGGATACACGCGTACCACCGGCGTACAAAGGAATATATAATCCAAGGTATATATCACAGGCCGTTCAGGCCGCCTGCGAGAACGCGCAAGCCGCCGCTCTATCGGGGGATGCGAGACAGGGGATGGGTGGGAATGCTCGGACTACTTGTGCTCCTGGCCATCGAGCGTATGGAGCCCGCGAGGGAACGGGAGTTGGTGGAACGAGCACGTGCCTCTCCCGAAGCCTTCTCCGAGCTCTACGAATATTACATGCCTTTGATTTACCGCTACCTGCTGCGGCGCACCAGCAACGTGGATACGGCCGAGGACCTCACTGCCACCTGCTTCGAGAAGGCACTCCGGCACCTGGATGGATTCCAGTGGAAGGACGTGTCCTTCTCGGCGTGGCTGTACCGCATCGCCACCAATACCCTGGTGGATCATTACCGCCGCGAGGGGAGACACCGGGAGACCGCCCTGCAGGACCTGGAGGGCGTGCTTCGCTCCCCCATGGGTGCGGGAGAGGAAGAGACGGAACGGGTGGCGGTGCTCATGGACCTGGTGCGCAAACTCCCCCAGTCCTACCAGCACATACTGGCCTTGAAGTTCTACCAGGGGTTGGACCACGACGAGATGTGCGAGGTGCTGGGCGTCAGCAAGAAGACGTTGACCATGAAGATCTACCGCAGCCTGAAGGCGCTGCGCAGACTGGCCGCGGAATCGGGCCTGCTCGAGGAAGGGATGTGAGTTCGCTTGAGGAGCAGTCTTAAGGCGACGCTTATCTCAGAACGCCTCCAGGGCAAGGAGCCGAGCGAGCTCATCAAGCACGACCCCGAACTCAGGGAGCTCGAGCTCCTCTCGACCCTGCTCGGGACGGTTGCGAAGGTCGAACCCATGCCATCGCCAGATGCGCAGGCGCGTATGAAGCAAAGGGTCATGGGGACCCACCGCCTGGTGCTGGAG
Organism: uncultured Actinomycetota bacterium; assembly: GCA_964354675.1. Taxonomy (GTDB): domain Bacteria; phylum Actinomycetota; class Geothermincolia; order Geothermincolales; family RBG-13-55-18; genus SURF-21. The sequence goes on from CAYHAT010000068.1 coordinate 1,331, forward strand.
GGGGAAAGGAAGAGGGAGAGGGAGCCCGCGAGGCGGGTTCAGGTCCGCGAGACCCAGCGGCTCTCGTACGCGACCCTCGCCGTGGCCGCGACCGTCGCTGCCATCCTGGTGGTCTCCTCGGTGCTCTTCACCGCGCCCGGCAAGGTCGCCGTCCCGCCCAGCATGGGGCTGGCCGAGGAGGAAGCCTGGGTGTTCGCGACGGGCATGGTGGAGGTGCGGGCTCCCGGCGGCGAGTGGTCGCAGGCGGAGGCCCCCCTGGTCCTGGCCCAGGGCAGCTCATTGCGGACCCCTGAGGACGTGAGGGCGGAGATAGCCTTCGGCGGCGAAAACATGGTGCGCCTCGACTACGGGAGCGAGGCGGACATCCTGGCGGTGAGCGAGAAGGGGATATCGGTGCAGATGCGCGCGGGCGACGGCTATTTCCGCGCCCGCAAAGGCACTCCCCTGCGGGCGTTCGGCGGCGGCCTGGAGATGGAGACGCTGGGGACCGTCTTCGACCTGGACTTGAGCGGGGAAGACCCGGAACTCCTGGCCCTGCAGGATGACGTGGATGTGAGAGCTTTTGAGGCAGATGAGAAGCCGGTACTTCTGGGACAGGGAAAGATGCTCGACCTGCCGGAGCAGTTGGGCGAAGGCGGGCTCGCCGCGCAGATGCGGGATATACCCCCGGAAAGACTGCAGGACGAATGGCTGCTGTGGAACCGTACCATCGACGACTGGCGCGGGCTGGACACGGGTGTCCTCGCGGGCGTGGAGCCGCCGGTCTCCGCTACCCCGGAGATAACGCCGCTGGGGCCGCCACCCCCGCCTCCACCACCATCCTCGCCCCCCGATGACGGCGGTGAGGAGGTACTGCCGAGTATATCCCTGCAGGGCGCCCTGCAGGCGGGGAATGTGGCGCTCACATGGGAACTCAAGGATGGGACAACGCAGGAGTTCTTCATAATGCGCGCCACGGGCAGGGAACCGCTATATCCTCAGGATGTCTTGACACGCATGGCCGGCGGCGCCCGCAGCTTCCTCGATGGGGGCGTGAAGGCGGGCATGTCATACACCTACCGGGTGGCCTGCGAGAGCGGGGGGAGGATGGTCAACAGCAACGCGGTGGTCGTCACCCTTCCAGCGGTCAAACCGACCATAAGCCTGAGCGGGAGAGCAGTGGACGGCGGCGCCGGCATGCCCGTGATCGATCTGTCCTGGCACGTCGAGGAGGACCTGCAGCCGGACTTCTACGCCCTGGTGAGGGCGGAGATGGGCGGGGTACCGGTCTATCCCCCAACCGGCAGTATGACCCTCAACCAGTTTGAAAGCGGGGATCCCGACTACTTCTTCCGGGATAACGACCTACTCATGGGGTACACGTACAACTATCGCGTCTTCGCCATAAAGGGTGGCGCCATCATCCTCGATTCCAACATCTTCTCCATCTACGTCGACACCACGGTAATAATGAATACGCCACGATAGTATGCAGCGCGAAAGCGCCAGCGCCGTCTTCGGCGCGACGGTGTCCAGCGCCTCCACATTTCCATGTGGAGGCCTGGCACGTGTACGTCCGGGAGCGGATCCAGCGCGAAAGCGCCAGCGCCGTCTTCGGCGCGACGGTGTCCAGCGCCTCCACATTTCCATGTGGAGGCCTGGCACGTGTACATCTCGATAGCGACGCCCGAAGGGCGGCGCGACGATAAGATGGATAAGATGGGGTCGTGTCTTCGATCTTCGGTTTTCGCTTATGAGATGGATCGATAGCCCCAGGGTCGAGTAAACCGAAGATCGAAGACACGACCCCTAGTCGACGTTACCCAGCGGCCCGGGCTGGAAGAACGCGCGTCGTTGACTATTGCTGGGGCGGAGTCTAAACTATTTTAGCGTATTGAGAACACGGCAAAGGAGGGAAGAAAGCTTATGCTCGCGTTGTTCCAGAGTTTCGGCCCTACTGAACTGCTAATCATACTCGGGATCGCCCTTATCATCTTCGGACCCACGCAGCTGCCCAAGCTGGGACGCTCCGTAGGGAAGGCCATCAAGGAATTACGGGCCTCCAGCTCCGAGGTCACCAAAGCCGTGCAGGAAGGTCTCGAGGGCAAAGACGAGGACGAAAAGGAAAGCAAAAAAGAGACGGAAAGCAAGAAGAAGAAGACCGAAGAGGAAGAGGAATAGGTTAAGTGCCCCGCTTCATAAATAGGGTGACGCACCGAGAGCG
>CAYHAT010000068.1:3633-12553 GCA_964354675.1 uncultured Actinomycetota bacterium
GAGCGGAACGTAGCGGGCGGGGATGCAGCGGTGATCGAATGCCAGCATATTTATGAAACGGGGTACTACCCCAGGTAACCCGCTGGATAACTCCCCTTTCCCAACCCCATATCAACTCCGGAGGCTTTCTTGGCCGACCAGAAGATGACCCTCATCGAGCACCTCGAGGAGCTCAGAAGGCGCATTATCGTCATGTTCCTCTCCCTCGTGGTCGCCATAAGCGTGGGATATATCTTCTCCTGGGACATCCTCGGCTTTCTGAAGGAACCCGCCGCCAAAGCCGGCATCCCTTTGAACCTCTATTACCAGACCGTGCTCGAGCCCTTCATGGTCCGCTTCAGGATCGCCATGTACGCGGCGATAGTCCTGGCCCTGCCGGTCATAATCTACGAGGTCATCGCCTTTATCGCCCCGGCCTTGCGCAAGCGGGAGAGACGTTTCATGTTCTACGCCCTCTTCTTCATCATCATCTTCTTCCTGGCCGGGGTGGCCTTCTGCTACATGTATATACTGCCCGTGGGCTTGAAATGGCTGACGGGCCAGTCGGACGGACAGATAGCCCCCGTGCTCATGGCCGGGCAGTACGTGAGCTTCGTCGCGCTGCTCATGGTGGGAGTGGGCCTGTCGTTCGAGACGCCCCTGGTGGTCTGGCTGGTGGTGAGGCTCGGCATCGTCACGCCCCAGAAGCTGCATAAGAACTGGCGCATCGCGGTGATCATCATCCTGGCCTTCGCCGCGCTGATCACCCCCGACTGGAACCCCGTGACCATGTTGCTGGTGGCCGTGCCCATGTTCCTCCTCTACGAGGGGAGCATCCTCTTCGCAATGGTCGGTATGCGGGGCGCGAAAAAGAAGAAGAACGCCCTCGAGGCCGAGCCGGAGGACTGAACACCGGCCTTTGAACGGCGTAGGGCATGATCTATAATGAGTGACCTTTGCCCCGGAGGGGTGGGCGGGGCCGCAGCAATATGCGGTTATCTGTAGGAAGACGAGGGAGGTAGATCGATATCGGCGACTTCGACTTGAAACAGCGCAAGATGAACAAAAGCCTGGTAAACCGCCAGGTGAAGAGGTATGTGGAAGCGAATCCCAAGCTCAAGGGCATTATGGGCCTGTATCGCGAGATCTTCTCGGTGCAAAGAAAGCTCTCGCAGGAAATCCCCGACCAGCTTCCCCATATCGAGGGAGCCCAGGTGTCCTACCGCATCGAGAAGGACAGGCTGCTCATAGAGGCGGACGAGCTCAAGGTCGATCCCTCCATCCTCAAGAGGATGATGCGGGAACTGGGTAAAGCGCTGGAGGAGAAGGGCGAGGGCTCCCTGGAGGGCATGCCCGGCTTCCTCGCGGAGGAACTGGATGACGACGACAAGCTGCGCGGCCTCGTCGATGCTTTCCTCGCACACGAGGACGAGGAGCTCTCACGCCGCATGGAGGGCTACTCCCTGGACCCCGCGCTCCTTTACATGCTGCTTCATATCTCCCTGGCCCCCTTCTATTGGAAGATGGCGGGGACGCTGGCCCGTAAGGCGGACCTGGGCCAGGTACCGCGCGGCACGTGTCCGGTCTGCGGGGACCTCCCGGTCATGGGGTTTCTCCGCCCCGAGGAGGGACTGCGCGTGCTGGAGTGCTCCCTCTGCGGCACGCGCTGGGGTTCCCCCCGCATCATGTGCCCTTTCTGCAATAACGCGGACCACAACACACTCAAATACATATTTGCCGACGACGACGATTCCCGTCGGGTGTACCTGTGCGACAAGTGCAAGAAGTATGTAAAAGTGAGTACCCCAACGAGCGAAAAAGACGAGGAATTCGTCATACCGCTGGAGGACCTGGCAACAGCGCACCTGGACCTGGCGGCGGAGGAAAAAGGTTACCAGAGAGGTTGCCGCACGGCGCTGTCTTGACCCGAGGCGTAAGGGCTTGCACCTTGTCTAAAGATGTTGCCTTGCGAAGAAGAAGGATAGTATAATTCATCAGATTATGTTTGCAGAGTATCGCTCCTTGAAAACCACATCAGAAGAGGGTTAAAAAGCATATCGAGCGAGGAAATCAAATCCCAAAAGGGTTTAAAGATAGATTGCTAGAGACCGCAATTTTGTATTTCAGCAAACGTAGGATTCGACCTAGGAAAGTGGGGGGAAAGCATGGAACTTTCGCGAAGAGGTTTCCTCAAGCTGTCGGGCGCCGGCATCGGCGTCGCGGCCCTCGCGCAACTCGGATTCTCCACCCCCGCCTTCGCCGCTGCCGAGCCGCTTCGCATCAGCGAGGCAATGGAGAGCACCACGATATGCCCATTCTGCTCAATGGGATGTGCTGCTATCGTCAGCGTGATGGACGGGAAGGTGGTCGGTTTCGAGGGTCTCCCCGACAGCCCCATCAACCGGGCCAGCCTTTGTTCCAAGGGCCAGGCCAACTTCCAGGTGTCTACCAGCGACAGGCGCCTGACCACCGTACGTTACCGCGCTCCCGGCGCCACGGAGTGGGAGGATAAGACCTGGGAGGAAGCCATCCCCAGGATCGCGCGCCTCATCAAGGACGCCCGTGACACCACCTTCGTCGAGACGGAGGAGATCGACGGGAAGAAGGTGACGGTAAACCGCTGCGAGGGTATCGCCCACTTGGGAGGGGCGGCCCTGGACAACGAGGAACTGTACCTGGAAAGCAAGTTCGCCCGCGGCCTCGGCCTGGTGTACATAGAACACCAGGCGCGTATATGACACTCCGCGTCAGTCGTCGGTCTCGGCGGCACGTGGGGACGCGGAACCATGACCAACCACTGGGTGGACCTGAAGAACGCGGACGTCTTCATGATCTGCGGCGCCAACCCCTCGGAGAACCACCCCTGCTGCTGGAAGTGGCTGGAGAAGGCCAGGGACGATCACGGCGCCGTGATCATCACCGTCGATCCCCGTTTCACCCGATCCGCGGCGAGGTCCGATTTCTTCTCCTTCATCAGGCCGGGGACGGATATCGCCTTCTTCGGCGCGCTTATCAAGTACGCCATCGACAAGAACTACATCAACTGGGATTACGTCCAGAACTTCTCCAACGGGCCTATCCTTGTGAACCCGGGCTACAAGGGTCCGGGTGAGCTCGACGGGCTCTTCAGCGGCTACAATGCCGAGAAGAGGGCCTACGACAAGGCTACCTGGACCTACCAGGCCGATGCCGCCGGGGAGCCCACCCGCGTGCAGCTCATCCCCATCGCCGAGGATGCGTTCTACAAGGGACGCGGCGTACCCAACGGCCCCAAGGACTCAGGCGGGAACTTCATCCCCAACGGCGACGCGGCCATCGCGGGAACCGTCTTCGCCAAGCTCAAGGAGCATTATTCCCGCTACACCTACGACGGCGAGAACAGCATGGTCACGAAGATCTGCGGTATGGATCCCGCCAAGTTCAAGGAGATCGCCGAGGCTTACGTGGGCATCACCCACCAGCGGGATAAGACCGGCAACCTCATGTACGCCATGGGTCTCACCCAGTTCACCGTCGGGGTTGAGAAGATCCGCGCCTTCAGCATCCTGCAGAGCCTGCTGGGCAACGCCGGCATGCCGGGCGGGGGCATCAACGCCTTGCGCGGTGAGAGCAACGTGCAGGGGTCCACGGACTTCGCCCTCCTCTCCCACCTCATCAACGGCTACCTTGCGGTGCCCAACGCCGCGGACAACCCGACCCTTGCCGCGTACCTGGAGAAGAACACCCCCAAGCAGGGCATCTGGAGTTGGACGCCCAGGTTCATGAAAAGCTACCTCCTGGCCTATTACGGCCCCTACGCCAAGAAGGAGGGCCTGGAAAAGGCCTACGAACTCCATCCCAAGGTGAAGAAGGGCAAGAACTACACCCACATCGGACTCTTCGAGGATATGTACCAGGGCGTGCACAAGGGATGCATCGCCTGGGGCCAGAACCCGGTGGTGGGCGGGCCCAACTCTAACCTCGAGGCCGCGGCCATGGACAAGCTGGAATGGTTTGTGGCGTCCGATCTCTGGGATACCGAGTCCATGAACTTCTGGCGCAGGCCCGGGGTGAATCCCGAGGACAACCAGACCGAAGTGTGGGCATTGCCGGCCGCCTCCTCGGTAGAGAAGAGCGGTTCGGTCACCAACTCCAGCCGCCTCGCCCAGTATCGCTGGAAGGCGGTTGAAGCCCCGGGGGACGCCAGGAGCGACGTCTGGATGATCCACCAGGTCATGAAGGCGTTAAAGCAGCTCTACGAGGAGGAAGGCGGCCCGGTCAAGGAACAGATAACCGAGCTCTTCTGGGCTTACGACGAGGACGCTCACGGGGATCCCGATCTCGAGCAGATCATGTTCGAGATCAACGGCTTCACGTGGCCGGAGGGAGATTTCTCCTGGGACGCTGCCTTCGCCAAGCCGGTGTTCGGCTTCTCCAACCTCAAGGACGACGGCTCTACCTGCTGCGGCATCTGGATCTACTGCGGCAGCTGGGCCAGCGATGCCGATGTGGAGGCGGCGGCGAAGATCATGGGGATTGACGGCCAGCTGCCCAAGGGCGATGACGGCAAGGTCAAGATCCCCCGCAGCAAACAGGAGCCGGAATGGAACGGCATCCCCTTCAACAAGGCCAAGTGGCACTTCCAGAAGACCCCCATCTATTACCTGGGCAAGGACGGGACCACCATCTACACCGAGAACCCGCCCGCGGACGCGAAGATGATCGACCTGGGCCAGAACCCCTTCTGGGCCTGGTGCTGGCCGGTCAACCGGCGCATCATCTACAACCGGGCCTCATGCGACTGGTCCGGGAAGCCCTTCGCGCCCGATAAAGCCATCTTCACCTTCAAGGACGATGAGACCCTGGGGATGAAGAACGACGTGCCCGACTTCTACGCCCAATCCAGCTCCGATCCCGCCTTCCCGGCGGATCTGAAGGGGAAGGCGACCATGCGCACCCGTTCCGGCTCGACCCCCTTCTTCCTCAACCGGGAAACGGGGGCGCTGGTGGCGAGGCTGTTCTCGAACTCCATGATCGAGGGCCCCTTCCCCGAGCACTACGAGCCGCGGGAGGGTCCGGTGAATAACGTGCTGACGGGTACACAGTGGAACCCCGCCGCGGTCCTGGATTGGCCCTCGGCCAAGGCGGAGCCGGAAAAGTACGGCTTCGCCGAGACGGGGAGCACCGAGTACCCCTACATCGGCACCACCTACCGGGTGACCGAGCACTGGCAGGCGGGACAGATGACCCGCAACCTCTCCTGGCTGGGCGAGGCCATGCCCGAGAACTTCGTGGAGATCTCGGTGGAACTCGCCGACGAGCTGGGCATCAAGAGCGGGGACCTGGTCGAGGTGGCGAGCCTGCGCGGCAAGGTGCAGGGTGTGGCGGTGGTCACCGTCAGGCTGAAGCCCCTGGAGGTGGGGGACGGCCAGAACGGCGACAAGAAAAAGGTCCACATCGTGGGGATGCTATGGCACTACGGCTACGTAGGCCTCTTCCCCGGCGGCCCCGAGAGGAACGGCTTCTCCAAGCAGAACTACGCTTCTAACCAGCTCTCTCCGCATGTGGGCGATGCCAACACCACCATCCCCGAGTCCAAAGCGTTCCTGGTCAACCTAAAGAAGGTGAATTAAGATGGCAAACCTGACTGACAAGGCGATCCTCTTCGACGCCAGCAAGTGCACGGGTTGCCGGGCCTGCCAGGTCGCTTGCAAGAACTGGAACCAGCGCACCTACACCGAGACCAACTGCGACGGCACCTACGAGAACCCGCTGCAGCTGACCTCGCAGTGCTGGATGCGCATCCTCTTCAACGAGCCGGAGGAACGCCCCCAGAGCGACGACGGCATCTACTGGTTTTTTACCAAGTACCAGTGCATGCACTGCACCGATGCCACCTGCGTCAAGGTCTGCCCGAGCGGCGCCACCAAAAAATACAAGGTGAGCGACGAAGACAGCGAGGCCTACGTGGTGCAGACGGACCCGAAACAGTGCATCGGCTGCAACTACTGCGTGGCCACCTGCCCGTTCCAGGCCTGCCGTTACGACGAGGCGGAGAAGGGCATCTTCCGCTGCGTGCTCTGCCTGGACCGCATCAGCAACACGCCGGAGGCTTTCCCCGCCATCACGGTCGGGGGCTCACCCGACCTGAAGAACGCCAAGGACCCGGTTCCAACGCGTAACCGGCCGGCTTGCGTATCGACCTGCACCTCTCACGCACTGGACTTCGGGACCTGGGAGGAGATGTCGGCCCAAGCCGAGGAGAGGAAGCTCTACCTCCAGAAAAAACGCGGTGTGGAAAACGCTCAGGTCTACGGCATGGACCAGCTGGACGGCCTCCACTACATCTACGTGCTCGAGGATTCACCCGAGAAGTACGGCCTGCCCGCGAAGCCTTCGGTGCCGGTGGGAGTCACCATCTGGGAGACCCTGATCAAGCCCGGCGCTCCCTGGGGAGGCCTGGCCCTGGTTGGGCTGGTCGCTGCGGCCGGTGTCGGCTACGTGATCAACAAACGCAACGAAGGACTCGAGCGCGATGCGGCAGGAGGGGGTGAGTAGCATGGCGGAAGCCAAGACCTTCAAGGGAGGCATCCATCCCTCCTACAACAAGGAGCTGGCTTCGGGCAAAGCCATAAAGAGAGCTCCCGTGCCGTCGGAGGTGGTCATCCCACTGTCTCAGCACATCGGAGCACCCAACGAGGTCCTGGTCACTGCGGGGGACCGCGTGGAAGTGGGACAGAAGATAGGCGAAGCCGATGCCTTCGTCTCCGCCCCGGTGCACTCCTCCGTGGCGGGTATCGTGAAGGACATCGTCGAGCTGCCCAACTTCACCGGCGCCAAGGTCAAGAGCGTGGTCATCACGGCCGACGCGGAACAACCGGAATTCGTCAAGAAGCCCGGTAAGGACCTGGACTCACTCAGCGACGATGAGATCCGCGCCATCGCCAAGGAAGCCGGACTCGTCGGCATGGGCGGCGCGGCGTTCCCCACCCACGTGAAACTGACTCCCCCCAAGGACAAGCCCGTGGATACGGTGATCATCAACGCCTGCGAGTGCGAGCCCTTCCTCACCTGCGACCACCGCCAGTTGCTGGAGCGGGGAGACGACATGATCGCCGGCGCCCGCCTGCTCAAGACCGCGGTGGGAGCCAGCAAGGTGATCATCGGCGTGGAGGCCAACAAGATGGACGCCGTGGACGCTTTGCGCTCCAAGGCTTCCGGTCTCTCCGACGTGGAGGTGGAGGTGCTCGAGGTCAAGTACCCCGAGGGAGCTGAGAAGATGCTCATCTTCGCCCTCACCGGCCGCAAGGTCCCGCCCGGCAAGCTCCCCTCTGAGGTGGGCTGCCTGGCACAGAACGTGGGGACGGCCATCGCCCTCTACGAGGCCGCGGCCTGGGGCAAGCCCCTCTACGAGAGGGTACTTACCGTCACCGGCCCGGGCATCCGTGAACCGGGCAACCTGCTCGCTGCCATCGGAACCCCCATACAGGCGCTCATCGACGCCTGCGGCGGGTTCGTGGGCAACCCGGCCAAGCTGATCATAGGCGGCCCCATGACCGGCTGGGCCCAGTCGGAGACAACGGCCACGGTGGTCAAGGGAACCTCCGGAGTGGTGGTGCTGACCTCGGACACGGTGGACATAGGCGAGGAGACGGACTGCGTGCGCTGCAGCAAGTGCATCGAGACCTGCCCGATGTTCCTCAGCCCCAACTTCATCGTCCAGGCTGCCAAGAGGGGGCAGTGGGACAAGACGGAGCTTTGGGGAGCGCTGGACTGCTTCGAGTGCGGCTGCTGCTCCTTCGAGTGCCCGGCTTACATACCCCATGTCCAATACGTCCGTAAGGCCAAGGCCGAAATAGCGGCCTTGAAGAAGAAATAAGGGAGGCGATGGCATATGGCTACAGATAACCTGGTCGTCACCCCGCCCCCGCATCTGAGGAGCACGGAGCAGACCGCCGTTGCTATGCGGGATGTGCTCATCGCCCTTGCGCCGGTCACCATCGCCGCGCTGGTGGCGTTCACCTACAACGCCTTGTTCGTCATCGCGGTATGCGTCGGATCGTGCGTGTTCTTCGAGTGGGCGACGAGGAAGATAAGGAAGAAGAAGGTCACCCTCTCCGACGGGAGCGCGGTCGTCACCGGATTGCTGCTGGCATTGCTCATGCCGGCGCAGGTCCAGTGGTTCAACCTGGTCATCGCCGCTTTCGTGGCCATCGTGATCATCAAGGAGCTCATGGGCGGGCTGGGGAGGAATATCTTCAACCCGGCGCTCTTCGGGTACGTGTTCATCATCACCTGCTCCGGTCTCCTGGCCAGTTGGACGGGTAACCTCGGCATGCTTAGAGGCGGGTTCGATGGCGTGATGTCCGCCACTCCCCTGGCTTACATCAAGTCGGGATTGGAGGGCCTGGGCCCCTCGTACGTATCGCTGCTGTTCGCCAGCTACGGCGGGGCCATCTCCGAAGTGGGAGCCTTCTGGGTCCTCCTGGGCGGCGCTTACCTCATCTACCGCAAGGTCATCAACTGGGTGATCCCGGTGACCATCCTGGCCACCGTGTTCATCCTCTCCTACATCGTGGGCTCGGACGGTCTCTACCAGATCCTGGCCGGCGGCGTCATGCTGGGCGCCTTCTTCATGGCCACCGACTGGGTCACCAGTCCCATGTATACCTGGGGACAGGTGATCTTTGGGCTGCTCATCGGGGTGCTCATAGTGCTCATCCGGGTCTACGGAGCGCCAACGGGCGCCGTGGCCTACTCCATCATCATCGCCAACTGCTTCGTGCTGTTGTTGGACAAGGTGTTCAGGCCCAAGAGGTTCGGCGAGGTGGTCGCAGCCTGACGTGACGAGAGCCATAAAAAAGGGCCGGGTTCTCCCGGCCCTTTTTATCTATCAAGGTCACGTCAGATTGCACCTCGGCTGCACTCACCTCGGCTGCACTCACCTCGGCTGCACTCACCT
>CAYHAT010000069.1:0-12524 GCA_964354675.1 uncultured Actinomycetota bacterium
GCTCCATATATAAGAGCAGGCCAGGGCATATATTCCTTGGCCTGCTTCCCTTTGGATTCACCGCGGGAAGGCCTCATGACCACACGAATCGCCCAGCTTATGCCTCGCCGACCTATTTCGGGGGCTTCGCCTGAGAAAAGGCCGCAAGGGACTGCGTATGCCCCGCGGGGCGCAGCGCGAAGGGTTTTGATGGGGCGTTGGCAATACAAGTGAGGAATATGAGAGGAATAGGGGGTTGTCATCAGTTGCGTTCAGGGATGCACACGGTTGGAGGAGTGTATATACGTTAGTCGATCTTCTCCCACCTTGCTCCGCGACCCCGGCCGTCCAGTTTCAAACGGCCATCGGCCTTCATCTGCTGAAGCACCCTCTTTATGAGCTGTTCGCTTATGGAAGGTAGTTGCGCCCGAACCTCGGAGAGGGAAAACTGCCCGTCCATTCCCAAGATCGCTGCGCGAACCAGCTCAGTCTTGCCGGGCCCGGCTTCCCTTGATTCGACAGCCTCGGAAAACTCACGATAAGCGCGGTTTACGATGGACAAGAAGAAATCCCACCACGGCATGATATCATGGTTTGAATCGTGCCAACCCTGCGAGCTCTCTAACAAGCTCCGGTAATAGCTCTCCCTGCTCCCTTCGATCAAGCGCTCGAGGCTTACATAGCGTGAAACCACGAACCCGCTTCGCTCGAGCAGCAACGTCGTCATAAGACGCGAGACCCTCCCGTTCCCGTCCCTGAAAGGATGGATGCACAGCAGATCAAGAACAAAGGAGCCGACGAGCAGGAGTTCGGGCAGAAGTTCTGCCTCTGCTGTCTCGCGGTACTCACGACACAGACGTTCGATGGCGTCGGGAGTCTCCTTCGCGCTCGTCGGCACGAAACGAACAACCCTCTCACCATCTGGCCTGATCTCTACGATCTCATTGTTCCTGCTTTTCCACCTGCCTACATCCCCAGTCATGCCTCCCTGGGCAAGCGAATGCATCTTGAGAATGGTAGAGGGTACAACCTGGATAGGACTCCTGCTGGTGAAAATCCAGTCGAGTGCTTTCCTGTAGCCAGCTATCTCCTCTTCAGGCCTGTCCTTGGGCCTTGCATTTCCTAGAACCAGTGGTCGGAGGCGGTTCGCATCGACGGTTACACCCTCAATCCTGTTGGAGGATTCCACGCTCTGCACAATCGCCTGGTCCCGCAGCGCCTTCAGAACCTCGGGTTTCTGCCTTGTCCATAGATCCTGCTTCCCGCGTGCTTCCATGCACGAGGCGAGAAGCCAGCTCGCAGACAGCGGAATCCTTATTCCGCTTATTCTTCTCTCTCCAAATGATGACATCTCAACTCCCCGAACATGTAGCCATATAATAGCTTATTAATGACTAATTAGCCAATTACGTATGTATTTGCCGCATGAGAGATTGATCGACTTTGCGTGCTCTTCATAGTGGTGTCGGAGGAACGATACAATCCTCCGATCTACTCGATGAGAGAAATTGACAATAATAATTAAAGGTATTACCCTGGTATTACCGATAATGGGAGCAGAAGCATGGCAAGCGAGCTAGAGATCGATGCTTTCGATTGGTTGGACAAGATCATCGATCATATATGGGAGCATGAAGTAGATCCGTGGGGAGTCGAGGAAGTGGTATTCGACGATCCGGATGTCGAAGTAAGGCGCGTCGATGACGAAGCGCACGGACCAAGGTGGATGGCGCAGGGCTATACGGCGAAAGGGAGAAAACTCAGGATCTATATGAATCCCTGCCAGGATAGGGAAGGGATCTGGTATGTTATCACCGCGTGGGAGGAAGGAAAATGACAGAGAAAAGGAGCGCAAGAGATAAGGAGTTCGACGAGCTCTGGGAAAAGGGCGAAAAGGTCGAGGTAAAGAGGCCTGCCGCAAGGAAGAAGACCTCGGTCTTCTCGATAAAGATGGACCGAGAGCTGCTTCGCCTATTGGTCGAGCGGGCAAGAGAACTTGGAGTAGGGCCTTCAACCCTTGCCAGGGAGCTAATCGAAGAAGGGTTGATGTCTCAAGGGGAACAGCTGCCGTTGCACTGCGTATTCGAGGTTCTACAGACCAGAGTCGGATTGCTCGAGGCGCGAGCCAAGCATGGGAGCTGAAAATAGACAGCCACCCAGAGGCATGGGTAAGATTCTACACTGAATAAAACACGATTAGAGCATAGACTGTCGGGGTTTTCATGACTACAATATGACCATACAACGGGATGCATCAGAGAACTGAAAGAAACTGGTAGAAATACCAGGAAACAGACAAAACCAAGGCCTGATGCGGAATTAAGCACTACAAGCAATACCAAGCAGGAAGCCGCTACTCTACGAAACATACCACTGGGAAATATTCCTAATCCCTGTGTCGCCAGTTCGATTCTGGCCAGGGGCTCTACATATAAGCCCGGATTTCCCATATAGAATCCCAAAGGAACCCAAGCTTGTATTGCTGAAATATGCATCAGAAGGTCAACAGCAGCAATACAGGAGGGGGAAACATGGGGAACCCAGAGGGTGAAGCGGGAAAGGGGGGTTTGAGGCTCGATTTCGACGGCCATCTTAGGCTGGAATTCAGGGGTGCCAAGGTCACCACCGACGCCGGTTTGCTGGCGGTAAGGGAGCTGGACGAGACCCCGGGTCTCACCGTGATGGCAGGGGTGATGATCAAGGACGGAAGTATGGGCAAAAACACCAGACATGATATGGAGGGACTGCTGCGACAGTCGGTTTACGCAAGGCTTGCCGGATACGAGGATGTAAACGACCACGAGCGCCTCTTCCGCGACCCTGCCATGCGGGCGGTTATCGGAAAGAAGGCGCTGGAGCGCAATGCCGCGAGCTCCCAGACCGTGTCCCGCTTCGAGACTGAGACCCTCGCTACGGATGAGAACATAAGAGCGCTTTCATCCATCAACCATGCCTGGGTGGGAAAGGCGATGCGCTCAACCAAGGGTAGGAAGGTCATCCTGGACATGGACTCGTCGGAGTCCCCGGTGCATGGGAGCCAGGAGGGCTCGGCCTACAACGGGCACTTCTGCTCCCGCTGCTATCACCCCCTGTTTGTATTCAATCAATATGGAGATTGCGAGGGGGCGCACTTGCGGCCGGGCAACGTCCACTCGGCAGACGGCTGGCGAGACCTGCTGGAACCAATCGTCGACAGATACCAGGCTGCGGGAAAGAAGCTATACTTCCGGGGAGATGCCGCCTTCGCCTCCCCGGACCTCTATGAGTTCCTGGAAGATGAGGGCATCCTCTACGCCATCAGGATCAAGGCCAACGTAAGGCTGGAAGAACACGTAGACCACCTCATGACCCGTCCGGTGGGAAGGCCGTCCACCAGGCCCAAGGTCTTTTACCATGATTTCTCCTACCGGGCTGGCTCCGGGGACAGGTCCAGGAGGGTGGTAGCCAAGATAGAGTGGCATCAGGGAGAGCTATTCCCCAGGGTGGGGTTCATCGTAACCAACCTGAGCAGGGCGGCGAAGAACGCGGTGAGGTTATACAACCAGCGGGGCAGATGTGAAAACTGGATCAAGGAGGGCAAGTATGCCCTCTCCTGGACTCGCCTCTCCTGCTGCCGCTTCATCTCCAACCGGGTGAGGCTGGCCCTCTTTATCCTCGCCTACAACCTGGGCAACTTCCTGAGGCGCCTCGCCCTCCCTGAAAAGATATCCCACTGGTCTCTCAGAAGCGTGCAGCTCAAGCTGATCAAGATCGGGGCAAGGATAGTGAGTCATGCCAGAAGGACAGTCTTCCAGATGGCGGAGGTTGCGGTACCAGGGGAGCTTTTCGCCGAGGTACTTGCCCGCATCAGGGCCCTGGCCGCGGCTCCTACCTGAGACAGCTGAAAGAGAAAGGAAACTATACATGCAATTCACCTTGAGCGCTCAAGCTTCCCCGTATATCGCTGAAATCGAACCTCTCGGCATAAAAACGGCAGGGAGCATCATGGGGAAGGCAGAATGCCGGGACTTTGACGTTTTGACTTACCTGAATCTGGGTAGAAACATGATGTCTGGAGGTGCATATGGGAAATATCGGATATAGTATTGGCTGTACTTTATCGGATGGCGATAGGAGCGGGGATGAACCGGGGGAAGCTGAAGAAATACCGCCAGATGCTGTTTATTGCCTGGCGAGGCTTGCGCAGCGGAGTGCTGTTTTTCGTGGATGAACTGCGAAGGGGGACGCTACCTAAGAACCTTGTGAGCATAATGAAGGCGCGCGGCCTCTCCATATCGGCCGACATGTCCCATGCCGAACTCCTGGAGGAGAGGTCCGCGAAGATGGGGGGGAGAACATTTCTCGAGTTCGCTGACCAGGAATACAGCTATGCCGATACGGACAGGAATGCGAACCGCGTCGCCAACTTCCTGCGCGGGGTGGGAGGAGGACCCGGCAGCGGGCTGGCGATAATCATGAAGAACTCTCCCCGCTGGCTGGACGTCTTTTTCGGACTGGAGAAGCTCGGCATGTACGCCGTACCCGTAAACATCGCGCTCCGCGGCGACCAGCTCGCGCACGTCATCGACAATTCCGACGCCCGTTTCGCGGTCATCGACTACGACCTGCTCCCGTATTACGACGAGATCAAGGATAAGCTCGAGAAAGTCGAGAAGGTGGTTGTAAGCGCGCAGGGCGCGCCCCGGGGATTCACGCCGCCCACCGGCATGGCGGAATTGGGAGATGCTTACGGTCCGGGTTCCGACGCATCGAAACCACCCCTGAGCTATGACCCCGACGACATGATGATCATCATGTACACTTCCGGCACCACGGGGTTGCCCAAGGGGGTCGTCTACCGCTACGGGAACTCCACCGTGAAGATGGTCTCGATCATGAGCCGGTTCTTCCTGAACCGGGGCGACGTCTACTATACCTGCTACCCCCTGTTCCACGCCAACGCCCTCTTCCTCACGGTGACGCCGTGCCTGCACGCCGGGTGCAGGGTCGCACTGGGGGAGAGGTTCAGCGCGAGCAGGTTCTGGGATGAGATGCGGCGCCACCGCGCGACCATCTTCAACGGACTGGGCGCGGTGATGCCTATCCTGATGAAGCAACCCGCCAGACCTGACGATGGCGACAACAGCGTGCGCGCGGTGCTCTCGGCCGGCTGCCCGGCTGACATGTGGGAGGATTTCGAGTCGCGCTTCGGCGTCCGCATCTACGAGGCTTACGGCGCGGTGGACGGGGCGGGGGTGGTCCTCATCAACCTGGGGACCGGGCCGGTGGGCTCGATGGGCAAGCCGCTCGGCTCCAAGTGCCGCATCGTGGACAGCGAGGGCAACGACGTCCCGGTGGGGACCCCGGGCGAGCTCATCAGTTATGTGGGCAACCGCCCCAGCACCGTAAAATATTACAAGAACGCGGAGGCGTCGAGCGATAAGGTGCGCGACGGCTGGTTGTACACGGGCGACCTCGTCTACAAGGACGAGAAGGGCTATATCTACTTCCTGGGGCGTAACACCGAGTCGATGCGCTGCAAGGGCGAGAACGTCTCGGCATACGAGGTCGAACAGGCAATCCTGAAGCACCCCGACGTGCTGGAATGCGCGGTGTACGCCGTGCCCTCCGAGCTCGCCGAGGACGACATCATGGCGACGCTGGTGCCCCTCGAGGGAAAGACGCTCGACCCCGCACGCCTGGCGGAGTTCCTGGCCGGCAAGCTGGCCAAGTTCGCTATCCCCAGGTACTACCGCGTCACAGACGGGCTTCCGAAGACGGAGACGCACCGCGTGATCAAGAAAAAGCTGGAATCCATGGGGGTGACGGAAGACACGTTCGACATGGCAAGGGAAACGAGTTGACGATGAGCGCGAAAGCCAGGTTGCTCAACGCTGTCGGCGGGATCCCGGACTTCCTGCTCCTGGCTGTTCCCGACGTGACCGTCGGGAAGACCTCCATCGATCGCGAGACGTATCTGCGGCGGCTCGCTTTCTACGATCCCGACCGCTGGGATCCCGAACGTAACCCGTTCTTCTTCCTGCCCGGCGAGCCTCCCGAGGGAGAAATCATCGAGACCAAGCCGTTTCTCTCGGGGCGGCGCGACCTCTTCCGCTATGCGAGCCGTTATATCCCCCGCAACCCCGAGGTGAGCGGCGACTTCTTCTCCCGGCGGGAGAACCTATCGGGCTATCTCCACCTCTGGCGCCATGATGAATTCACGCACCGGCCGCTCATCCTTATCGTGCACGGACTGATGATGGGAGGGCCGACCAGGGCGCGACGCATGTTCAAGCTGGACGCGCTCTTTCAACTCGGGCTGGACGTGGCCCTCCATACCCTACCCGGCCACTGGCGGCGCAGTGATGACCGCAGGCTCCAGAGACTGCTGGATCCCGCCGACGTGCCGCTCACGGTGGAGCGCCTGGCCCAGAACATCCACGACCTCCATTCCGCCCAGCTTCTTCTCCGGCACATCGGTTACGAAGATATCGGGATCATCGGGGCCAGTATGGGCGGCTTCACGGCGGCGCTCTACGCGGCGCAGGTTAGCAGCGGACCCGATTTCATGTTCATGGCGGTTCCGGCCGTCGCGGTCACCCGCTACCTGAAGCCCAGGCCTTTCCGCTTCGGGTTCCCGGTCGACGATGCGCTCGTCCGCGCGACCGAGCGTGCCCAGGAGCTGTGTTCACCGCTGTACCTCAGGCCCAGTTTCGACGTGAGACGCATCAGGGTCGTGGTCCATGCGGGCGACCGGGTCTGTGACGTGCGGGACACGAGACGCTGGAGAGACAGCTGGGGCGTCGAGGACTACACAGAGGTGACGGGCGGGCACTTCATTTACCTGGACAAGCGGGCCCGGGGCGAGGCCTGGTACGGGCTCCTGGGAGAATGGGGTTACACCGGGCGGGGGAAGTGCGATGGTGCACCCGCCGGCCCCCTGCGCGTATTCAACTGATGGCCGCTGTCAGAGGAGGGGTGAGACATATGGAGATCCCGGGCAAGAAGGTACTGATCACGGGCGCGGCGAGCGGTATCGGTAAGGCGACGGCGCTCGCCATGGCCGAGCGCAGCGCCAGGCTGTTCATCACCGATATAAACTCGCGTGGACTCGAGCAGACGCGACGCGAGATCGAGGAGAACGACGGGGAGGTCTGTCTTTCCAGGCCTCTGGATATCTCCGACTACGATGCGGTGAGGAAAATGGCGGATGAAATACACGCGGGGCACGGTTCGCTGGACATCCTGGCCAACGTCGCGGGGGTCGCGTTGTTCTCCCAAGTCGAAGACATGACCCACGAGCAGTGGGAGCGGATAGTGAACGTCAACCTCTGGGGGCCGTACCATGCGATCGAGTGTTTCGTCCCCGAGATGGTGCGCGCTGGAAGGGGCGGTCACGTGCTTTCGGTCTCCTCGACCGCGGGGATAATCGGCCTTCCGTGGCACGTCGCATACGCGGGCACCAAGCATGCGCTGGTGGGGAGTTCCGAGGTGCTGCGCTACGACCTGAGGAAGCACGGCATCGGTGTCAGCGTCATCCTGCCCGGGGCTGTAAACACCGGCCTGGTCGGGACGGTGGTTATAAACGCGGATGAGGATGCCTGCGAAAAGGGCCGCAGGTTGTTCACCAGGCATGCTATCGCCCCCGAGAAGGTCGCGATGCTCATTATCCACGCCATCGAGAAGAACAGATACATGGTCATCACGTCCTTGGACATCAAGCTGCTGTATTTCCTGAAGCGCACGTTCCCGCCCATGTACGACCTGGTATTGCGCTTCATGACCTGGTTCCTGGACAGGACCCTGACGAGGGACAGCTTATCCTCCCGAACCTAGAATTATAAATGCAAGAACGTTTAGAATAGAGCATTAAAGATGAAACATCATCGGGAATGAAGAAAGAGGGATAAGAGCAGGCCGGCGGTGCTAGCCGGCCTGCTTCCAGCTTCTGCGGGAATGTTATCGGGTCAGAGGCCCAACTTCTTTCTATTGCTCTCGATGTGGGCGAGCATGCCCTCCGCCGCCTGCGCTGCGTCAGTCTCCAGGCGCATCACCCCGCCGGTCACGTCAACGCAGTCCTCGGTGAGCAGCTTGACCAACTTGGGCCCCCCGGTGACCGTGGGAACCGGATTGACGTAGGTGTAAAGGCCCAGGGCCAAGGCGAAGACTGCATCCATGGTCGCCTTCTGCTCCATGTACTCCGGAGCGGCCGCCACCACCGGAAGGTCGGGTATGGGTACGTCACCCAGGGCTCCCGACACCGCGGCGAGCAGGTCGGCGATGCGCCCGGTGTCGGTGCAGGTGCCGTAACTCAGCACGGGCGGCACGCCCAGCTGCTCGCATACCCCTTTCAGTCCCGGGCCCGCCATCTGCGCTGCCTCGGGCAGGCAGAGGCCCGCCACCTGCATGGCGCCGTTGCCGCAGCCCATGGAGAGGATGAGGATGTCGCGGGCGATGAGCTCCTTGGCCACCGCCACGCTGTGCACGTCCTGGCCGGTGTCCCTCAGGGTGGTGCAGGAGACCAGCCCCGCGATGCCCCTGATGGCTCCCGACTTGATGGCGTCGAGAAGGGGATCGAGGGTCCCGCCCAGCGCTTCCAGGATGCTCTCGGTGGAGAATCCCACCACCGCCTCGCCGCTGGGCAGGCCGGTGAGGGGCTCCACCGCTGAACGCCGCTCCTTGAAGTTGGCGATGGCCATTTCCAGGAGCTGGGCGGCCTGCTGCTCCGCCTCCTCGGGCTCGTAGTTAAGCCGTTCCTCTACACCCTCGAAGGCTACCAGGTCGCTGACGGGGATGAGCTTGAACTTGTAACGCTCGGCGTAGGCGGGGTCGACGGGCATGGAGCAGTTCATGTCGCAGGCGAAGAGGTCCACGCAGCCGGTGGCCAGGACCGCTTCCTGCGTGATCCAGTTGCCGGTGAAACCGTAGAAGACGTCGTCCATGTTCCAGCGTTGGATCATCTCCTGCCCCGTCTCGATATTGGCTATCACCCGCAAGCCCTTGGCGCCGACGGCCACGGCCTTCTCCTGCCACTCCGGCTTACGCGCCAGTTGCACCATGGCGAAGCCCAGGAAGGGCTCGTGCCCGTTGGGCAGCACGTTGACGTAGTCGGGGTCCAGCACCCCCAGGTCCACGCGCATGGGGTGGGGCCTGGGGAGGCCGAAGAGGATATCCTGGCAATACTCGTTGATGATCTGGCTCTGATAGGCCATGGCCACCCCCATGCGCATGGCCTTGAGCGCCAGGCTCTGGTAGTAGCCGTCCACGTTGGTGAGGCAGGAGCTGGTCACCCGCATCATCTCGCCATAGATACCGCCGGGGAAGATGTCCAGCTTCCTCCACACCTCCTTGCGCTCCGGGGTGGCCAGAGCCTCCACGATGAGGCTGGGCTGGTCCGCCTTGCGGTTGAAGTCGGCCTCGGCGAAATCGCAGAGCCGCAGGGCCACCTCCGCGTCGGAGCCCGAGGTATCCACGCCCAGGCGGCCGGCGAAGTCCCGCAGCTTGCCCGGTTCCTTTATCTCGAAAGGCGTCTTACCCTGGGCGGTGGTGCGCATGGTCTTGACGGTCTGCTCGGTGTGATAGTGGTAGGTGGAGGCACCCATGACGTTGCGCAAGGCCATCATGCGCATGGCCATGCCGTCGGCGGTGATGCCGCACACGCCTCGCTTGTCCTTCTCCGCGTCGGAGCGGCAGGGTCCGTTGGAGCAGAGGTCGCACCTCGCGCCTGCAAGGCAGAAGGGACACCGCTTGTCCGGGTCGCCTCCCATGCCCTGGGCCTCGAAGCGGTCCCAGATATTGGTCATGCCGTCTTCCTTGATGCGGCGGTAAACTCGCTTCACCGACTCGTGATAAGAGATCCTATCGTCTTCCATGTCTTTACTCCCCTCTCATTCAGTTCCTTGATACTCTCCGTGGCTGCCCCGGGAAAAGCCTGCCGGCCTTCAACTCAGAGCACCTTGGTCTGCTCCGTGGGCCGCGGTACCTTTACAACCAGCACCCGGAGCTCGCTGTCGCCCTCGTTGAGCCAGCGGTGCGGGATCCTGGCCGGACTCTCGATAAGCGTATCCTGGCCTACCGTTTCCCGCTCCTCGCCGATCTCCACGACCCCTTCACCTTCCAACACGTAGAAAAAGACGTCCACGGGGGTGATATGCTTCTTCAGGCTCTCCCCCGGCTTGAGCACGATATGCACCGCCTGGGCATGTTCCGTGTCGTATATCCTGCTGGTGTGCACGCCGTGGGGATTCGGCGTCGCCTCGGCCTTTTTAGCCTCGATGATCTTCATAGCCTTCACCCTCCTTACAAGCCTTCTAAGGAACGCGGGATAAGCCGCCGCGATACTGCAGGTGGCGACATGGATTATGATTCCCTCGTATCCGACGTTGAAACACACATGCGCGAGGGTCCCCATGCCCGGACCCACCTCCAATATCCGGCGCGTTCGCGTGGGGTGGGCTCGGTCAACGGCTCCAATCACTTAGGGGATATAATAGAAAGAGTCGAAATCTCCAAGCTCGCATCTGTCCGGCATGGATCGAGCTCGAATACCAAAGGAGTGATAGCGGTGATCCTCTTGAACCCCAAGCAGCATAAGGTCGAGTACCCCGGGGATGAACGGTCGAAAGAGATGATGCTCAAGACCATCGAGTTCTTCGAGGAAAAGGGACGGGGAAAGATAAAGAAGGACGACCAGGAGAGGGTGTGGTACGCCGACTTCCTGGAATTCCAGGCAAACGAGAAGCTCTTCTCCGACCTGCTCACCCCATCGCAATACGCGCTGCGCGAGGATTCGCGATGGGACACCTGGCGCAACTGCGACTTCAACGAGATCCTCGCTTTCTACGGGCTGGCCTACTGGTACACCTGGCAGGTGTCCATCCTGGGGCTCGGGCCCCTATGGATGAGTGAGAACGAGGAGATGAAGAAGAAGACCGCGCAGCTGCTGCAGGACGGTGGCATATTCGCCTTCGGGCTCTCGGAGAAGGAGCACGGGGCCGACCTCTATTCGACCGAGATGTCCCTGAAGGCATTGGGAGGAGGCGAATACCGCGCCAACGGGCGCAAGTACTATATCGGCAACGGCAACGAGGCGGCGTTGGTCTCCACCTTCGGCAAGATGGCGGGCACCGAGGACTACGTCTTCTTCGCGGTCAGCTCCAAACATGGCGGATACGAGCTGGTGAAGAACGTGGTCGCTTCGCAGAACTTCGTGGCCGAGTACGCCCTCAACGACTACCCCATCTCCGAGTCGGACATCCTGTCCATGGGGAGGGACGCCTGGGACGCCGCGCTCAACACCGTGAACGTGGGCAAATTCAACCTGGGCTGGGCATCTATCGGCATCTGCACCCACGCCCTCTACGAGGCGGTCGACCACGCGGCCAACCGCGTGCTCTACGGCAAGCACGTCACCGATTTCCCCCATATCCGGCAGTTGCTCACCGACGCCTACACGCGCCTGGTGGCCATGAAACTGTTCGCCCTGCGGGCGGCGGACTACATGCGCTCCGCCTCCCCCGAGGACCGCAGGTACCTCCTCTACAATCCCATGGTGAAGATGAAGGTCACCACCCAGGGTGAGGAAGTGATCAACCTGCTGTGGGACGTCATCGCCGCCAAGGGGTTCGAGAAGGACAACTATTTCGAGATGGCGGCCCGCGACATCCGGGCCCTGCCCAAGCTGGAGGGCACGGTGCACGTGAACATGGCCCTGATCATCAAGTTCATGCCCAACTACTTCTTCAACCCTGCGACCTTCCCGGAGATACCACAGCGTAACGACCTCGCCAACGACGACTTCCTCTTCCGGCAGGGGCCCACCAAGGGGCTGGGCGGCATCCAGTTCCACGACTTCAACCTGGCTTACGGCCCCGCTGGCCTGCCCAACGTGAGCATCTTCAAGGAGCAGATCGAGGTGCTTGCAGAGTTGCTCCTCAAGGCTCCGCCCACGGAAGGGCAGCGCAAGGACATCGACTTCCTGCTCACCCTGGGCGAGCTCTTCACCCTGGTGGCCTACGGCCAGCTCCTGCTGGAGAACCAGCCCATCTACGGGGTGGAGGACGACCTCATGGAGTCCATCTTCGACTTCATGGTGAGGGATTTCGCCCGCTACGCCCTGCAACTCTACTCCAAGACCTCGAGCACCCCCGAGCAGATGGACCTGAGCCTGAAGATGATCCGCAAGCCGGTGATCGACGAAGCAAGGTTCGAGCGGGTATGGGAGAAATATGTCTTCGCAACCGTAGGTGCCTACAAGATGAACGACTGATCGCCATCGCTCAGGGCTTATCCGCGGTGCGGGGCTCATAGACCGGGTACACCACCAGGGTGCTATCCGGCTGCGAGATGTATAGGCCCCGGGACTTCTGCTCGTTGTCGTACTTCTTGAGCTGCATGAAGGTGGCGCCGTCGACCGCCACCGCGACATGGTCGGCGGTGGCGCGTTTCAAGGTCTCGGTATCCGGCAGCAGCTTAAAGATGTCGCCGTTGGGGTCCAGGAAATCGTATGCCTCGTTCCCCAGGTTGGGATAACTTACAACCACGAGGTACCCCTTGGCCGGAACGTA
>CAYHAT010000070.1:0-12138 GCA_964354675.1 uncultured Actinomycetota bacterium
TGCTTGCTTGCACCCATTGAGGGAAATTGCCGGTAAACTCATGGGGGATACCTAGCTACCTCAATATATTTCTCGGAAGAAGGTATGCATGCCTTTAACGGTTTTTATAAGGGGTCTTGGTGAAAGGGAACCGCGATTTCCATGCAACACGGCGGGCCTTCGCTTGGGGTTTGGCCCGATCTCTCCTGCGGCCCGCCTAGAGCCTCAGCATATCCCGTAAGGCCGAGGCCTGGCGGCGCGATACGGGGACCCGGCTCTCCTTGTCGTCCTTCAGGGTCACGATGAGGCTGTTACGCGATAGTTTGATGATCTGGTTTACCTTCCTGAGGTTGACGATAAAACTGCGGTGAGTGCGGAAAAAGGTCTTCCCGTCCAGGATTTTCTCCAGCTCCGAGAGGCTATAGGTGGTCAGGTAGGCATCTGAAGCGGTGTGCAGGTTGGCGTACTCATGCTTGGTGTCGATAAAGAAGATGTCCTCCATGGGGATCAGCTTGATGGTGTCCCCCTTCTGCACGGGTATCTGCTCCAGGTGCACCGTCTCCTTTGCCGCCTCGGCGGTCATGCGGCGGGCTCTCCCGACGCGGTCGAGGATCACCTTTACCCTCGCTGCCAACTCCAGCGGGCTGAAGGGTTTGGGTACGTAATCGTCCGCTCCCCCGCGCAGCCCTATGACTTTGGACTGCTCATCGTCTATGGCCGTGAGCATGATCACGGGTATGTCCCTGGTCTTGTCCTCGGACTTGAGCTGCATCAGCACCTGCCATCCATCCACCTTGGGCATCATGACGTCCAGGATGATGAGGTCCGGATCGGTCTCCTTGACCATCTTCAGGCCTTCCTCGCCGTCCGCCGCGAGGAAGACATCGTAGTTGTCCAGCTTGAGGTTGAGCTCTACAACGTTGGAGATGGCCGGATCGTCCTCGATGAGCAGTATGCGGTATTTTCCTTCTTTTTCCTCAGCCATGACCTCTACCGGGAACCCCTTCTTGCCATATCCTGCGTTCAACCAGTGTCAATAGAGGTTTCGTCATCGCACCCCGTCTTCTTGATACAGAAATGAATACCATCGTTCAGGAGCTTGTGATGGATCGATGCTGTCTTCAAAGGAGATCGCCACGTCGCCTGCGGTGGGGTAAGTGCCTTGACATCTGCGGAAGCTGTCTGATCTTTCATCCCTGTATCGTGCAGATGTGCAAGGCCTGACCATTTCGAAAGACGAGATCGCCACGTCGCCTGCGGCTCCTCGCGATGACGATCCAGGATCCCGAAGCTCCTGGATCGTCACTTCGTCCGCCTATCGGTGAAATAGGTGCTGCCGGGGATAGACTTGGCGTAGTTCAGGGTCTCCTTGGCTATTTCTCCCACCTCCCAATGGGTGGTGATGCGCCTCCTGTAGTTGCTGGCGATCCCGATGCTCAGGGTCATGATGGGGATGTAATTATCCCTTCCCAGGCGATCGACGAATATCGAGTATCCGCGCCTCAGGTCTTCCTCGCGGTAGAGCGAGCCGACCTGCTCGTCGAAGTCGGAGATGATGGACTCGGCGATGGTGCCGGCCCTCTCCGGTGAAGTGATGATCACAAAATCGTCGCCACCGCCGTGCCCGATGAAGTCATCGACATTGCCGATCTTCTTCACCGCGTCGTCGACGACGGAGGAGAGCAGCCTGATCGCTTTATCC
Organism: uncultured Actinomycetota bacterium; assembly: GCA_964354675.1. Lineage (GTDB taxonomy): Bacteria > Actinomycetota > Geothermincolia > Geothermincolales > RBG-13-55-18 > SURF-21. The sequence continues at coordinate 1,682 of CAYHAT010000070.1, forward strand.
CCGATGGGGAAGCCGTAGATGTCGTTGAAGGGTTTGAAGTTGTCCATGTCGATGTACAAGGTGGCGAACAAGAGGTTCTTGGATATGCGCTTCTTGGTCTCCGCCTCGATGGATATGCTGCCGGGAAGTCCGGTCAAGGGGCTCACGTCTCGCTTCTGCCGCGCCCGGATGAGGTTGATGGTGATGCGCGCCACCAGGTCCGAGAAGTCGAAGGGCTTGGTGATGAAGTCGTCAGCCCCCGCCTCGATGCTGGCCACCTTGTCCTGCGCCTGCGTCCTTGCCGACAGCATGACCACGGGTATCTGGTTGGTCCTTCCGTCCGCCTTGAGACGGCGGCATACCTCCAGGCCGTCAAGCTCGGGCATCATGATATCGCAGAGGATGAGGTCCGGGTTGAGCTCCTGCACGAGCCGCAGCGCCTCATCGCCCTCTCGAGACGTGATGACCTCGTAACCCTCGACCTCCAGGTTGAACTTGATGATATCCAGGATATTTCTCTCGTCGTCCACGACCAGGACCTTGATGGGGTTCTCTTTGCTCTTCTCCATGTGAACTCCTTTTACTCCTCCGCCTCGTCAACTTCCCCTTCCTGCAACGGTGAGCAGTCGGGATCTTCCCCGTGATCGACACGTGAGGAAAGGGGAAGGGTGAAGCGGAAAGTGCTGCCTTCTCCGAGCTCGCTCTCCGCCCAGATGGTTCCACCGTGTGCCTCCACGATGCTCTTGCTGACGTAGAGGCCAAGCCCGGTCCCGTATATCTCGCGCGTGGCACGGTTGTCCACGCGGTGGAATTTCTCGAAGATATGAGGCAGGTGTTCGGCGGATATCCCAAGCCCCGAGTCGCTAACGGTGCACTCCACCCTGCGCTGCTGCGCTTCGAGTGTAAGCGTTATCTCTCCTCCGGAGGGGGAGTACTTGGCCGCATTGTCCACCAGGTTCACGAAGACCTGCTCGATCTTGTCGGGGTCGGCGCGTACCGCATCGATGCTTTCGGGGGAGATGAGCCGGATGTCGTGGTTGGAGAATTGCGACTGCAGCTTGCCGATGATTATGCGCACCAGCTTGGAGAGGTCGAAGTCGCGCTTCTTGAGCGCCAACCTCCCAGATTCGATGCGGGACACATCCAGGATGTCGGATACCAGTCGGGTGAGGCGGTCCGTCTCCTCCTCGACGACCTGCAGGAATTCCTGGCGGGTGTTCTCGTCGAACTCCACGTCCCGGCGGCGCAGGGTGGCGGTGTAGGCCTTGATGGAAGTCAGCGGCGTGCGTAGTTCGTGCGACACGGTCGATACGAAATCGGACTTGGCCTGCTCCAGTTCTCGCAGGATGGTGACGTCGCGGATGACCGCGATGATGCCGATGCGTTCGCCCGGGCTGGTCTCGATCAGGGATGTCTCGATCTCCAGGACCCTCCTGTCCGGTGGTCCGAGTCGGATCTCCTCCTCCAATTCCATCCTGGTGTTGAGGCTCTTCAGGAAGATATTGGCCAGGTCGGGGAGGCGGATGACCTCCCTGACGTGGCGCTTGTCGGTCTGGGAGAAGGGCGGAAGGTCGAGTATCCTCTCCGCCGCCGAGTTGACCAGGATGACCCTCGCCTCGTTGTTGACTGCTATGACACCGTCGTTGATGGAGTGCAGCATAGCCTCCATGCGCCGCTGGTCCTCGGTTATAAGGCGGTAGAGGTTGGAGTTCTCCAGCGCGATGGCTGCCTGGTTGACGAACAGGCTGAGCAACCGCAGGTCGTCCTCCCCGAAGGCGCGGGCGGATGACGGTGAGGCCACCTCGATCACCCCCTTGGTCACCCCTTGCCAGGTTATCGGCGCGGCCAGATAGGATATGCGGTAGCTTAGCCCCTCCCCCCAGGGAGCCGCGCTGGCGGGGTCGATCTCCGTACGCCGCAGCGGCGCCTCTTCGGCGGCCGCCACTCCCGGAAGGTACTCGCCCTGCCGGTAGGCCAGCCCTACGTTCACGTTTTCCAGACCGTGCACGGCCTTTACCCGGAAGAGCCCGTCCTCCTCATGCAAAGAGAGCACTCCCAGCTCCGCATCCACCAGGTCCACCGCCTTGTCCAGCAGGAACTCCAGGAGATTGCGCGTGTCGACCTCGTCGATGAGTGACTTGCCGACCTCATAGAGGGCGGTCTGCTCCTCGACACGCCGGGCGATGAGCAGCATGAGGTCGTCGCGGATCTCGTCCACTTTTACCCGCTCGGTTATGTCCTCGAGGATGACCACCGAGCCGCTGTTGGGCTCGTATCCAGCTCGGATAGGCGAAACGCTGACCGCAAGTATGCGCTCCGGCGTGCCTCGCAGCCGCACTTCCAGGTGAGCGTGTTGATGCTCCGCTGCGGGGCTCGTGTCTCCTTCCAGGTGTCCCCACAGGGCGTCGGTGTCCAGAAGGGTGGGCTCTAAGAGCTCGCGCAGGGAAACGTCGCGGGGGATGCCCCCCAGTCCCAGCAGGTCCCGCGATGCCTGGTTGGCCATGATCACCTTGCCCCCGGGATCGGTGACCAGGAGCCCGCTGCTCATACTGCCCACGATGACCTCGCTGCGGGAAAGCACCATCTGGTAGAGCTCCGCGCGGGCGATGATAGAGGCGGCCAGGTTGGAGATAGTCACCAGCATCTGCAGGTCCTCGGAGGTGAAGACGCGCGGTTGGGTGCTGGCGAAACTGAGTACCCCCATGAGCTCTCCTCCCACCATGATGGGGGCTGCCAGCGCCGAGCGGACCTTCTTGCGCGCCTGTGGGAAATGAGCGAAACGGCGGTCGTCGGCCATATCGTTGACCAGGATGGGGCGTTTTTCCTCGGCCACCCAACCGATGAATCCCTCACCGACCGAGATGTCGATCTGTTCCTCCAGTTCGTCGGGGGGAGCGCCGGAGGCTTCCAATACCAGGGTGCCGGTCTTGCGGTCCAGGAGGCGCACGGAACTCACGTCGGTGTGAAAGAAGGAGGCGGTGGAGGACAGGAGGTAGTGCAGCATCTCTTTCAGGTCGACCTTCTCCATGAGCGTGGAACTCAGCTGGTATAGAGCCTCCACCCTCTCCGCCTTGCTGTGCTCCCGCCGGTCCAGCTCGGCGAGGTAGGAGAGGATAACGGATGCGCCGAGGAGGACGACCACGTTGATGAGAAGTCGGGAACCGTCGTCGGTGAGCTCGAGGCCGCCACCGATGCAGGCAGCGGTATAGCCGGCGCTGGTGACTCCCGCCAGGAGCAGGGCCTTGGTCCAGCGGTCGTACAGCGAAGCGGTCGCGCAAAGCAGGAAGAGCAGGGGGAAAAGGGGGCTGGCGATGCCGCCGCTGTAGTAAACGAGGAAGCAGATGAGGATGGCATCGAGTCCCAGCAGGGAGATTCCCCATAGCCCCACGTTAACCGATGATCGTAGCCAGCGCACGAGGTGATAACCGGCACCCAGAATGGCCATCACCGTGACGGTGACAACCCAGGGCCAGTAAGCTATTTCTTCCCCTGAGTACAGGGGGTAGAAGCCCACAACGAGGAAGGCTATCCAATGGGATAGCGGAAGAAGCTTGGCCGACTTCATGCGATTTATCCCCTTTTCAACATCCAGTTCTATATCGAAATCGCCGCAGCTAAACTTGATAAAGGCCTGGACAGTGGCTGCACAGATGTATGCGTGCCAGGCCTCCACATTCGAGGTGCAGGCTGTCGGATGTTGTCGGGAGGTCCAAGGCACCGCAGTAAGCTATGATAGAAGGAAAGGAGGTATCATGGCCTTGCAGGTCGGGATAATCGGTCTGCCCAATTCCGGTAAGTCGACCATTTTCAACGCCCTCACCCGGGCGGGAGCGCAGGTCGCAGGCTATCCGTTTTCCACCGTGGACCCTAATTACGGTGTGGCGCTGGTGCCCGACGGCCGCCTGGCAAAGGTGGCATCCGCGGCCGAGTGCCCCAAGACCGTCCCGGCCGACCTGCGGGTGGTGGACATCGCGGGGCTGGTGGAGGGGGCGCACCGTGGTGAGGGCCTGGGCAACCAATTCCTGGCTCACATCAGGGAAGTGGACGCCCTGGCCCATGCCGTGCGCTGTTTCGCTTCCCCGGACGTGGCCCACGTGCGGGCCGAGATAGAGCCTGAGCTTGACATAGCGATAGTGAACACCGAACTCATCCTCGCCGACCTCGCCGCCGTGGAGAGGCGCAAGAGCAGGATCGCCAAGGCGGCGATGAGCGGCGATCGCGACAAGGCGCGCGAACTCGAGTTATTGGAGAGAGTGGAGGGGGAACTGGACCGCGAGTTGCCGGTGCGCCTCCTGGAGCTCTCGCCGCAGGAGGAAGAGATCCTGGCCGGGCTGTTCCTGCTCACCGCCAAGCCGGTCATCTACGTGGCCAACCTGGGGGAGGAACAACTGGGCGAGGACGGCCCACTCCTGCGGGCGGTGCGGGAGGTAGCCGCCGCCGAGGGCGCCGGGCTCGTGGCCTTCAGCGCCAAGCTGGAGGCGGAGATCGAGGAGCTGGAGCCGGACGAGGTGCGGGAATTCCTCGAGGCCTACGGTATCGACAGCCTGGGCCTGGATGAGTTCGCCTCCGGCTGCTATTCTCTCCTGGGCCTGATAACCTTCTTCACCACCGAGTCGGGGGAGTGCCGCGCCTGGCCTTTGCGCGAAGGCAGCAGTGCCGTGCAGGCGGCGGGGAAGATACATACCGATATGGAGCATGGTTTCATCCGCGCCGAGGTAGTCGGGTGGGAGGAGTTCCTGGAGCACTGCTCCTTCCACGCCGCGCGGGACAAGGGCGCGGTACGGGTGGAGGGAAGGGACTACATCGTGCGGGACGGCGACGTCATCCTCTTCCGTTTCTCGTGAGAGCGCCCCAGGAGGGCGGCGGGCGGCGCCGCCGGCTTCATCGGTCATGCTGGCTGGGGCTCCCCGGCGGGAACTCGCCGTCCAGGCCGGCCTAAAAGGCCGCCGAACAAGCGAAAAACCGTAAACGGCATCGCTTGACCTCGCTTGCACGAGAGTCTAGAATCAATCTCCGATAACGGGTCCGTTTTAGAGGTCTGCGGCTATTCCGAACGGAGGTATTGGGATGGATATCGAGATGAACCCTAACCGGCTGGTGCGGTTCCTGGGCAAGCTACCCGAGGAGTTCACGAAGCGGGATATCATCAGGTTCGTCGAGGGAAACAACATCGAGATGATCAACTTCCGTTACGTGGGCGGTGACGGCAGGCTCAAGCAGCTCAACTTCGTCATCAACAGCAAGGACGACCTCGATATGCTGCTGTCGGTGGGGGAACGGGTGGACGGCTCGAGCCTCTTTTCATACATCGATGCGGCCTCGAGCGACCTCTATGTAGTCCCGCGCTACAAGACCGCCTACGTGAATCCCTTCGCGAGCAGGCCAACGCTTGACCTGCTCTGCTCCTATTACACCAACGAGGGCGTACCTCTGCCCAGCTCGCCGGAGAACGTGCTGCGGAAGGCGTGCGAGTCCCTGTGGAAGGCAACCGGCATGAGGTTCGAGGCCCTGGGGGAACTGGAGTACTACGTCTTCTCGGATAAACAGGATGTATACCCCACCGAACCCCAGAAGGGCTACCACGAGTCACCCCCGTTCTCCAAGTGGGAGCAACTACGTTACGAGGCCATGAAGACCATCGCCGAGTCCGGTGGCAGGATAAAGTACGGCCATACCGAGGTCGGCTTCATCTGCGAGGAAGACCAGGAGATGGAGCAGCACGAGATCGAGTTCCAACCGGTGCCGGTGGAGGATGCGGCCGACGAGCTGGTGATCGCCAAGTCTATCCTCAGGATGATGGGCTACAAGCTCAACGTCCCCATCAGCTTCGCTCCCAAGATCGTGGTGGGGCACGCCGGCAGCGGGCTGCACATCCACACCCGGCTGACAAAGGGCAATACGAACATGCTGGTGAAGGGCGGCCGCTTGAGCGACACCGCCAGGAAGGCTATAGCCGGCTACCTGAGTATGGCCAGGTCGCTGACCGCGTTCGGCAACACCATCCCCCTCTCCTATCTCAGGCTCGTTCCTCACCAGGAGGCGCCCACCAACATCTGTTGGGGCGACCGCAACCGTTCGACGCTGGTAAGGGTCCCCCTGGGCTGGTTGGGCGTGAGCGGTATGATCAAGGACGCCAACCCCCAGGAGTCGATTGAGATCGCCATGCAGGGCGAAAAGCAGACCATCGAGTTCCGGGCGCCCGACGGTTCGGCGAACATTTATTACCTCCTGGCGGGCTTGGTGGTGGCGGCGAGGCATGGCATGGAGATGGAGAAAGCCCTTGAATACGCGGACAAGCTCTACGTGGACGTAAACATCTTCGATGACGAGCACAAGGAGCTGCAGGAATCCCTGCCCCAACTGCCCTCTTCCTGCTGGGAATCCGCCCAGTGTCTCCTCGATGACCGCGAGATCTACGAGAAGGATGGGGTTTTCTCGCCGGCGGTCATAGACGGTACCGTCGAGATCCTCCGAAGCTACAACGATGCGGACTTGAGCGAGCGGCTTTACGGGAACTCCGCGGAGATCCAGAAGCTGGTCGACGAGTACCTGTACTGCGCCTGATACAGTCGCTTGATAAGAAGAGCAACGAGGCCCCGCCCGATGGCGGGGCCTCGCTCATTCACCGGAGAGGAGGGCGCGGGCATCCTCGAGGGCGTCGCGTGCCGGTCGCATGAGGTCCTCGAGCACCGGCCGCAACCACGACGCTATGTCGATGGATGGAAGGATGGAGCTCGCAGACGCGGACAGCTCGGACTGCACCTCGGCCACCAGGCTGTTATGACCGGCGGCATCGTTCGACTCCCCCTTCTGGCACGCCTCCATGAACCTCTGCGTCGTGTTCTCGAGCGCGGCGGCGGCGGCAGCGGCGGTCCCCAGGCCCAGGCCCTCGATCTGGGTTGAAGTCAATGCCGCCTCAGACTCCTGCAGGGATGCCGTAGCAGAGTAAGCCTCCTGACGGGCGTCCGCGAAAGCGGTGGAACCGGCGGCCACCGCCTGGTTGTGGGAGTCCACGGCCGCCATAAGCATCTCGCGCCCGCGACGGTAGGAGGTGTCGGCGCCGTCGAGGGGCTGCAGGCTGTCCAGGAGGGCTCCGACCTGGACCAGGTCCCGCTCGAGGAGGGCTTGCGCCCGGGAGAGGGAAGCCAATGCCTCGACCAGGTCCTGGGGGGGAGCTTCTTCCTGACCCGTTGGTGGTTCCTGGACCTGCTCCATAAGGTCCTCGGTGCGGCCGACCTCACCCGAGAGCAAGGCCAGAGATTGCTGCTCCTTGATGGCCAGGCTGGGGATGTCATCGGGGAGGTCTGAGGCCATCCACTCCTCCGCGATGGAGGTGGTGTTTTGGAGGACGCCCTGTGCTACATCCCTCACCGCGTCGGTGTCGAGGACCTCCTGCGTGGACGACGACCGGGCCTGCCATACCAGCAGTGCGGCCACCACGCCACCGGCCAGGACGATCATCGCCAGTCCGAACCAGATCCAGGGCCAACGGCGGGAATAACGCGACATCTTCGGCTCTCCGATCAACGCTACGTACGGACGGGATGCCCTTTGCCCGGAGCGGGGGTAAGCGGTGCGAGGTGGCGTCCTGGTCCGGAGAGAGATGACGTCAAGCCGGGCTCATCCCTCACCCTTTTTCATCAGATGCCTGATGACCATGGCAGCCCCCGTATGGGGATCGATCTCCCGCGTCTCCACCAGCTTGCCCATGAGCTCTATCATCTCGGGATCCTCCTGCAGAGCGCGCGTGACCGTCCTGCCCACCTGCCGGTTGATTATCTCCAGGAGCTCCGATACTATCCGCTCCTTGGTCTTTTTCTCCAGCAGGCCTTCTTCCTCGAGGTACGCATGGTGGTCCATGATGGCCTGGGCCAGTTCCTCCACACCCTCTCCCGTCGTCGCCACTGTCCTGATCAGGGCCGGCATGCGGCCGTCGCTGCGCTCCGACATCTCCAGCATCATCAGGATCTCGGTGTAAGTCCGTCCCGCCTCCGCGCGGTCCGCCTTGTTGACCACGAAAACGTCGCCTATCTCCATGATGCCGGCCTTTATCGCCTGGATCTCGTCGCCCGCTCCGGGCATGGCGACCACCACCGAGGTATGTGCCAGCTTGACGATATCCACCTCGACCTGGCCGGCCCCCACCGTCTCCACTATCACCACGTCCTTGCCGAAGGCGTCCAGTATGTTCACGGCGTCATTGGTGGCGACGGAGATACCGCCCAGGGAGCCGCGGGTGCCCATGGAGCGGATGAACACCTCGGGGTCGGTAGCGAGGTCCTGCATGCGTATGCGGTCGCCCAGGATGGCGCCGCCGGTGAAAGGGCTCGTGGGGTCGACGGCGATGATGCCGATAGTCAACCCCCTGGCCCGCAGGACCTTGGCAAGGGCCGATACCAGGGTGCTCTTGCCGGCCCCGGGAGCCCCGGTGATGCCCACGATGTGGGCGTGGCCGGTGTGCTCGTGCAGGTGGCTTATGGGATCTCTGGCCGCGGGGTCGCCGTTCTCTACGAGGGTGATGAGCCGGGCAACGGCGCGCCGGTCCCCGTTGAGTAGGCGGGAATAAATGTCGTCCATGTCGCCTCCTATATGCAATCCCGCATCTATTCTTCACGTTTAGGGGGTTCAGGTCAATGGGGTCAGCCCTCCATTTTCCATATCGGGGGTCAGGCCTACACACGAGGCTTTCTAACGAGCTGTTCTAGCCAACAGGCACGTGTGGAAAATGGAGGGCTGACCCCATTGACCCCGTTTACCGGGTGGCCGCGGCGTTATATGCTTCATGCATGCGTGACGTGAAGTTGGTTAACCTGACCAGGGGCGAGGTACTGGCGGAGAGGGCGGCGGTCGCCGAGACGCCGGGTTCGCGGCGGCGGGGCCTGCTGGGCACGGACTGCCTTCCCGACGGAGGTGGCCTTCTTATCGCGCCTTGCCGCCAGGTGCACACCTTCGGCATGCGCTATGCTATCGACGTCGTCTTTGTAGACGCCTCCTGGACGGTGAAGCGGGTGGTCCACGCCATGAAGCCCGGACGGCTGAGCTCAGTGGTGTTGAGTTCCCGTGCGGTCCTGGAGCTGCCGGCCGGGAAGACAGCGGCCACCGCAACGGTGGCGGGGGACCTGCTCGACGCCCTCCCCCCGTGATGACCTGAGAAGCCAGGCTTCGATCGCCGGGCTTTGTTGCCAATAGAGGGACGTTGGACTATCATTCGTCATTATGTATCCCGTCATAGATCATCTGAACAGATACGTTTCGGATGTAGAGAAACACACGTCTTTCTATACGGATGTCCTGGGCTACGAGCTGATCGGCCGGGGAGTCAAATCCGATGGGAGCAGGTACGCCATCCTCGCAGGATCGGGCCACGAGCTCTATATCTCCGAAAAGCCAGGTTCCGGTTGCGGGGAGACGATGGTCAGGCATATCGGGTATGCGGTAGCGGATGCCGACGCACTCCTCGACAGGTTGAAGAAAAGCGGTATTGCCGGCAGCGAGACGGAGATAGTGGTAAAGGAATATTCGCGCCAGTTCTATCTGGAGGATCCGGACGGCAACGAGATAGACGTTATCCAATGGACCGGTAAGGAAAGTTTCTACCTCGATCTGAAACGAAAGCAATAGCCGGCGAAAGCGGGGCCCGACGGTCGGCGGCTCTTCACATCCGTCGATTGCGCCATCCGGAGGCCGGCACCTATCATAAAGAGGAAAAGGAGCGAAAGGCTCGAGTATGTCCACCATGGAATGGAACATCAAGAAATATCGTTCCGGCGGTGAGCCGGAAGAGGTCGCGGACCGCATAGTGGTCGAGCTTCCCCTGGAGATAAGCGTAAACGGTATGCCTATGGTCGCGCTCATGCGCCTGCCGGGAATGGACAAGGAACTGGCGGTGGGGTTCTGCCTCACCGAGAAGGTCATAGAGAGCGCATCCCAGATAAGACTGCTCAAGCACTGCGGCCAGCTCGAGGAGGCCGCCGGCAGGGGAGAGGATGCCGCAGGTGACGGACTCGACAGGGGGAACGTGGTGGAACTGGAGGTGGAGGCGCCGGGGGAACGCGAGCGCTTCTCCGCCACCTACGTGGTGCGTACCGGCTGCGGTGGGGCGGATATCTCGGCCATCGAAGATTATCACGAGGGCGAGATCACCTCGGAGCTGCGCGTCGAGGAAAAGGTAATCTACGGCATCGGGGAGGAGCTGACGCGGCGGCAGGACATCTTCCGGGGCACGGGAGGGACCCACGGGGCTGGCATCTTTTCCGCCGCCGGCGAAGCCCTGGTGGTGGCTGAGGACGTGGGCAGGCACAACGCCCTGGATAAAGTGGTGGGCTGGTGCGCCCTGCGCGGCATATGCCTGGAGGATAAGATTCTGGTGCTCTCGGGCCGCATCAGCTACGAGATGGCCTTGAAGGCGGTGAGGGTGAGGCTGCCGGTGCTCGTGTCCATGGCGGCGCCTACCACGTTGGGACTGCGCGTAGCCGAAG
>CAYHAT010000071.1:0-12060 GCA_964354675.1 uncultured Actinomycetota bacterium
CCCTTCTCGTAGACCAGGCGCCCCACGAAGAAGATCATGCGCGAGTCTGGTTCCACGAACTGCCTGCGGATGCGCTCGGTATCCGCGTCGCTGTGGAATTGCTCGTATTCTATGCCGTTGGGTATGACGGCGATCTTGTCCTCAGGCAGCTCAAAGATGCGCTTGACCTCATCTCTCATGTAGTTGCTGCAGGTTATGGTGCGTACGCTCTCGTAGGTGAGCCACCACTCGATCTGGTGGATGATCCGCGACATGCCTTCCGGGATATACCCCTGGTGGCGCCCGTACTCGGTAGCGTGGATGGTGGCTACGAGGGGGATGCGGTAGGCGTGCTTCAGGGCGATGGCCGCGTGGGCCACCAGCCAGTCGTGGGCATGCAGGGCGTGCACCTTGCCGATCCTCTCGTTGATGATGGGGATCGCCCGTTCCAGCAGGGTCACGTTAAACTGCAGGGTCCAGGGCACCCATTCATCCTGGGGGATCTCAGGCGGATAGAGGGGAACGCGGTGGACCTGCACGCCCTCCGCGACTTCGAAGTCGGGTGCGTCCGGCGCGTCCTTGGTCACCACGTGGATGTTCACCCCCATGCGGGCCAGGTTGACCGCCAACTGGTGCACGTGGGTACCCAGGCCGCCGATGATCCTGGGCGGGTATTCCCAGGAGAGGATTACTACGTTCATCATCTACCCCGTTCTAACGCAACGCGACGATATCAAAGATCGCCGCATGTCCGTTTAGAATGAATCCCTACAGGTCAAGACAAGCATAAACATTCTATAGAAACAGCCCTGAGATGGCAAGAAAGAAGGAGGGGAAGGGGTCGTGTCCTCGTTCTTCGATTCTTCAGCAACGAGGTGGTATGTCATATCCCCTTCCAAGAACCGAAGAACGAAGACACGACCCCATTCACTTCCAATACTTCACGTCCAGCCAGGGGAAGAGATTGTCCGTCTCCTCCAGGGAGGCGAGGGCGCCGGCGTCGATATCCCCGCGGTCGAGCATCTCGGCAACGGCGGCGAACCTGGCAAGGTGAGCTTCGAAGCGATCGCGGGCGTAGGCGGCGGCCGCGTCCCGGGTGACCATGAAGGACCAGTCACTGGCCTCTATGAGCAGCATCTCACGCGCCGCCTGGACCAGGGCTTTCTTTATCTCCGCGCTCCCACCACCTGCCTCGACAAGGCGTTTGAAATCCTCATCCGCCCGGCATGTCTTCTGCCAGATATCCGCGGTTCCCGGGTTTACCCAGGTCGAAAAGGTCCCGTCGACGTTCCAGGCGGTCATGGGGGGAGAGAGGATGGGCGGCTCCCCGGCCAGGGCCTTCTCCGCCACGCGGCAAGGGAGCTCGGTCTCCTCGCCGAGCAGGTCCAGCACCTCCCGCAGCCATTGGGGGCCCTCGCGCCACCAATGCCCCATGAGCTCGGTGTCGTAGGCGGCGAGCACCAAGGCCGGAGACTCCGCTTCCGTCCGGGCGGCCGCGATCTCCTCTTCGCGCCTCCTGAGCGCGTCCGCGAAATCCTGCGCGTCCGCTTGCGCCAGTGCCGCGGCCCTGTCGGGGTAGTAGATGTCCTTTTCGTCCAAGGGGGTGTTCTCCGAAGTGACCCTCCAATACTGGAAGCCCCACCCGTCGTGGTCGCGCTTGGCGAACTCACGGTAGTCGTCTCCTACCGGGTACCCCCGCATGGTCCACACCCGGTCGTGGGCTGCTTCGTCCCGCAGCAACGCCACCAGGGGGGTGGAACCCAGCCGGCGCGGCTCCCACGTGCGGGCTTCCGCGGGCGTGCCCTCTACGGCGGTGAAGTCCAGGACGACGTAGGTGAGCGGAGGCGAGAAGCTCGCCAGGACCGCATCCAGCTCGGGGGTATAGGAACACTCCGGGAGCCAGAAGCCCTGCGGGTCACGTCCGAAACAGCGCCGGTAGCTCTCCATGCCTATCTCGATCTGCGCCCGGCGGTTGCGGTCGGAGCCCAGGGAGGGGAGGTGGGCGTGGGTGGCCGCGCTGGCCAGCACCTCGATCGCGCCGCATTCCATGCCCTTCGTGAGGACCTGCATCATCCTGCCCCGGTAGCGTTCCTCGAAGTCCTGCAGCAGGCCGCGGTAGAGGTCGCCGAAAAGGGAGGCCAGGCGGCGCCTCGGCTCGTCGCCCATGCCCTCGAGCCGCTCAATCTCGAGTAGCGTATGTCCGATCTTGTTCTTCAGGTACCAAGCGAGCCGCTCCTCCATGTACCCGTCCTGCAGCTGCTCCGCCAGTACCGGGGTCATGGTGAGTGCCAGCTTCCCGGTCAACGCCGCAGTGGAGAGGTCCTCGATAGTCCTCCAGATGGGGAGGTAGCTCTCGGCCCAGGCCTCCAGCAGCCATTCCTCCCCCACCGGCCAGTCACCGTTGCGTCGTACGTAGGGCATATGGGAGTGCAGGAGGAGAACGATGTCTGCGGAGGCCATGTCAACCCTCCCCGGGCTCGTCCCCGGCCGGGGACTTCGTGCCGATAGCGATGAAGTCGATGGCGTCCTCCAGGCCATGCTCGCCCAAGCGAAAATCACGTGTCCTGAGGGACGGGATGAAGCGTGAGCGGTAGAAGAGACGGTCCAGCCTCGGCGGGATCTCCAGGCAGAACTGGGAGAAGTTGCGGCGGAACACGAGGTCGTGCAGCCGTAGCTTGCGGGCATGAAACACGCCTACCATGTCCACGCGGGGAAAGAACCCGCGCATGAAATCCCGGAACTGGCGTGAGTCGTATTCGATGATATGGAAAGGATTCACGGGCTCATCGCGGCCCGGAGATATTATCAGGCGGTTGGGCGTGCTGATGACGCAGAGGCCGCCCGCTTTGAGCACCCGCCGCGCTTCCTGCATGAAACGTACGGGCTGGTGCAGGTGCTCGACCACCTGGAGAGAACAGACCAGGTCGAAGGAGTCGTCCTCCAGGTCCAGGTCGTAGATGTCTGAGTACAGGAAACGCAGGTTCGGGCGCCGGTAGCTCTTGCGGGCATGGTAGATGGCCTCCGGCGCCAGGTCCACCCCCACCGCCTGTGCGGCACGGGAGGCCAGGAGGTCGGTGCCGTAACCCTCCCCGCTGCCCAGGTCCAGCACCCGCTTCCCCTCCGACAGCTCGAGCAGGTATTCGTAAGCCACGAGGTGCCGCTGGAACCAGTAGTTCTCCTCCCGCACCCCGGGGAGGGTCCTCTCTCCTGTCAATATCAGTTCTGGGTAGGAGTCCCGGGGAAGGTCAGAGGTGTCGACTTCTTCTCTCACGGGGTACCTCCGCCTCACAAGATGGTGGGCATGGGGATGGAGAGCCAGGCCACGGAGGCGGCTATGACCACCGCCCCGGCGGTCACCAGGTAGAAGTTGGAGAGGCCCCATCCCAGGCCCATGAGGAGGAGGCCGATGCACCCGCTAGCAGCCGTGTACATAAGGCGGTTCTTGCTCATTTCACCAGGTCTAGGACTTTCTTGAACTCCTCGCCGTCCGCCCGGTAGGTCACCTCGTATATCAGCGCTTCCGAGGTGGTGATGACGGCTCCCTCCTGGCGCATGCGCGCCAGGGCGATCTCGTGGTCCTCGCTCTTGCGCGTGCCTACGCCGTCGGCCACGACCTGCACCTGGAATCCCCGCTGCAGGGCGTCATGCACCGTCTGGCAGACGCATATATGGGTCTCTATTCCCACCACCAGGAGGCGCTTCCTCCCGGTGGCCGCCAGCGCTGTGGCGAACTCGGGGACTCCGAAGCAGCTGAAGATGCGCTTGATCACTGGCTTGTATGCGGGAAGGACTTCCCTCACCTCGTCCACGCTGTACCCCAGGCCCTGGGGATAGTGCTCCGTGAGGACTACCGGTATGTCGAAAATGGCGGCGAACTCGAGCAACCGCGTGATGGTCGCCACTACCTCCTCGCGGTTATGGATCATCTTCACCAGTTTCTCCTGGGGATCGATGACCAGGAGGATGCTGTCATCGGCGTTGGCCAGAGCTGGATGCCTTTCCATGGCCCTTCCTTTCAGTCCTCTTCTTCTTCCGCTATTTCCTCCAGGTAATCGTCGACCAGCCCGGAGACGTGGATGGCGGAGTTGAAGGCGGTGTCGCCGCCCGTCCCCTCCGCGCGAGTGGTGTCGCCGCATAGGAAGAAGTTGTCGATGGAGGGGATGGTGAAGCCAGGCCGGTCCTCCCTGGTCTGGCCGGGGCGCGGCATGAAGCCGTCCACCATGGTCATGCGCAGGGTGCGCTCCCAGTCCAGTGCCTTCCAGATACCGGGAAACATCTCCTCCAGAAGGTCACGCAGGCGCTGTTCCTCTCTCTCCATCTTCTCGGCGTTCTTCACCCACGGGAGAGGCAGTGGGTAATACCAGGATAGGAGTTGCCGGCCTTCCGGTGCCATGTCCGGATCGATGTTGCTTGTGAACTGGCCCATGCTCAGGGGATCGGAGGTCACCAGGAGGCCGCTCTTGTCCGTGACCGCCTTCGTGAGCCCGATGTCCATGGAGATACCAGCGGTGGGAACGAGTTCCCGCGCTTTTTTCACGAACTTTATGGGCAGATCCTTGCCGCCGAAAAGGTCCGGGACGCCCTGTATCGGTATGGCGCTGACCACCGCCCCGGCGGTATAGACAGCGGTATCGGTCTTCACCTGGTTAACCAGGCCTTTCTTGAGCATGAGGCGTGCGACCCTGGCGCCGATCATGATCTGGCCATTCTTCTCCAGCTCCTCCTGCAGGCCCGTGATGATGCTGCGGGTGCCTCCCTTCGGGTAGCCCACCTTGACCTTGGCTCGCAGGGCTTTCTTCAGGAAGGCGGCCAGCTCGCCGGCGGAAGAGTAACGAGGATCGGGGGCGATGATACCGATGCCCGATATTATGCGCAGGACCTCGAGGGTCTCCTCCGACTTACATCCCGCCGTCATGTCCTCGAGCGAGAGCTGGTATTTCTTCGCCGGGTTGCCCATGACCATCTTACCCAGGTAACGGGCGGCTCTGAGCTTGGCCGGGAAGGGGAGCATGGGGGACTTCAATATCTTTCCCACGCTGTTGGGGAGGGATTGGAACTCGCCCTCCCGCCATAGTTCCGGCTCGCCCGGCGCGATGAACTCCAGCTCGCGGTCGAGGCGGCGGAATACCGCGGCGGCGGCGCCGTCGGAGGCGAAACGGTTGGCATGCAGCCCGTATTCGACGGTATAGCCGTCCTTTTCCATGCAGCCAGCCCTGCCGCCCAGGGACTTGGATCTCTCCAGCAGCAGGACCTGGTATCCTTTGTGGGCCAGCAGGGCTCCTACCGAGAGGCCCGCGTATCCTCCGCCTATGACGATGACGTCGTAATCCATGTCCTTCCTTTCCGAACCGTACCTCAGACGGTCGATCGAGGCAGCCTGTTTACGAAGAATATTAAACCACAAAAGAAGTCTGAAGTCCGATGTCTGAAGCCTGATGCAAAAATCCTCGGGGCGCCAGCGTGCAGACCGTGAGCTTGTGGCATCCGTCCTGCGTTTTGCCGTAAGATATCTGCAATGGAGAAGGGTAACCGGCAGGGGAGGAGAAGATGCGCCAGGAGAGGGTGGGTTTTTACGCCGACTGCGTGGAGCAGATAAGGCTGGAGGGTATCCTCGAGATGCCCGCAGGAGCGGAACGCGCCCCGGCCTGCATCCTCTGCCACCCTCATCCCATCGGTGGTGGGTCGATGTACGTTCCGCTGCTGGAGATCATGGCCCGCGTGCTGGTCGATCATGGATGGGCATGCCTCCGTTTCAACTTCCGCGGCGTGGGCCGCAGCGGCGGCGTGCCCACCGGGGGCCTCTGCGAGGTGGAGGACGTGGAGGGAGCCTACCAGTTCCTGCGGGATAGAGGCGATCTCGTTACGGATGACCTGGCCGTGGCCGGTTGGTCGTTCGGTGCCTGGATCGGGCTCAGGTGGGCGGTGAAAAGCGGCCGCTCCCACAGGATGGCCCTGGTAAGCCCGCCCATGGTCGGGTTCGACTTCTTTCGTTTCCTCGACGCGGGCGAGGCCGTAATCCCCGGGGATACCCTGATCGTCAGCGGCTCCTACGACCAGTTCAATGACGCAGGGAAGCTGCAGGAGCTGGCCTCGCGCCTGGGGGCGGAGCTGCGTATCGTGGAGGGTGCCGACCACTTCCTGTTCGGCCACGAACAGGAGATAGCCGATGTCATCGCCGCCCACTGGTCCCCCCCTCAATAAACCATCCACATCACGATCGTTTGTATCGCGTAAGCGACAGCCGGTTGTTGAGAAAGTGTTGCTCCGCGAGAATATGGGGATAATAGAACATAGGAGTGCCGGGGCAGCCTTCTTCATTATCGTCGACAAAGGGGGTAGGGACGATGGACAGAAAAGAGCTGCTGGTAAAAGTCCGGGAAGAGGCGGGATTGGAAAGCTTGAAGCAGGCCGACTGCGCCGTAAGGGTGATCGTGGGCATCCTCAAGACCCTGCTCTCCGATGACGTAGCGAAAGAGGTCGAGGGATCCCTTCCCGAGGACCTGCGCCAGGGGTGGAGGATCGTGGAGCCCTTCCCCGCGGACATCCTCGAGAGGGAGGACATGTACTTCGAGGGGACCGAGGGAGAAGAGACCAGGCAACAAACCACGATCACCAACGGTTAGCCGAGAACGCACGGTTCATCCGAAAAACCCGGTGGCGAAACGGCGGTTACGCCTCCACGTATCCTCAATTTCCCGGATCTATATCATAAGAGATGGTCGGGCCGGTAAATGCAAGACCAGGATCGTAGATCGACTGATGCGCCGCCCCGCTGGACAGATCTGCCGGAGGTTTCAAGCGGCTTTATGATGACCTCTCTCCGGCGATGGAAAGGAGTCCGCCGCATCGAGGGGCGGGCTGGACGCAGCCAAGCTTGAAAACAGCGCTCCTACCAGCAAAAACCCTTCTTCCCAGACGGCATGGATTTCTTGCATTATAGGGGGCTAATAGATATAATACTTTGGGTGTTCCGGAGGGGTAATAAAGCACCGAGCACTCATGATGAGGACTTCACCGGGGACTCTGGAGCCTTCGCGAGAAGGCCGTGAGCCGTCGGTTTTATATACGTTGAAAACCGGCCGTGGTGGCCGACAACAAGAGCAAGACGACCGGTCAAAATATCAGTCGAGCAAGAGGAAAGGAGTTGCAGCATGGTTCCGAGTGACCTGGAGATCGCGCAAGCAGCGGAACTACTCCCCATCATCGAGATCGCCAAGAGGATGGGCCTGGAGGAGGAGGAGGTCGACTTTTACGGCAAGTACAAGGCCAAGATAGATTTCGACACCGTCCTGGCCAGGCTCAAAGACGTGCCTGACGGCAAGTACATCGACGTCACCGCCATAACCCCCACGCCGCTGGGGGAGGGCAAGACCGTTACCTCCATCGGCCTCACCGAGTCCCTGGCCAAGATCGGCAAGAACGTGGTGCTTACGCTGCGGGAGCCATCCCTGGGCCCGGTGTTCGGCATCAAGGGCGGTGCGGCGGGAGGCGGCTACTCGCAGGTTGTGCCCATGGAGGACCTCAACCTCCACTTCACCGGGGACATCCACGCGGTGGGAGTTGCCAACAACCTGTTAGCAGCGATGATCGACACCAGCATCCTGCTGGGCAACCCTCTGAACATCGACCCCCTGACCATCTCCTGGAGGAGGGTGCTGGACATCAGCGATCGCGCCTTGCGCGACATCGTCGTCGGCATAGGCGGCAGGGAGAACGGTTATCCCCGCCAGACCGGCTTTGACATTGCGGTGGCCTCTGAGGTCATGGCCATACTGGCGCTGGCCAGCGACCTCAAGGACCTCAGGGCGCGCCTGGCGCGCATAGTGGTCGCCTACACCTACGAAGGCAAGCCGGTCACCGCCGAGGACCTCAAGGCGGCGGGGGCCATGACCGTGCTCCTCAAGGAGGCCCTCAAGCCCAACCTCATCCAGACCCTCGAGCACAACCCCTGCATCATGCACGCCGGGCCCTTCGCCAACATCGCCCACGGCAACAACTCTATCGTAGCGGACTTCGTGGCTTTGAAGTGCGGCGACTACGTGGTGACGGAATCCGGGTTCGGAGCGGATATGGGGGCGGAGAAGATGATGGACATCAAGTGCCGCTACTCCGGTGTCACCCCGGACTGCGTGGTCATCACCGCGACCATCCGCGCCCTGAAGATGCACGGCGGCGCCTTCGAGGCTCGCCCGGGCAAGAAGCTCGACGAGGAAGTCGTGAAGAAGGAGAACATGCCGGCCCTGGAGGAGGGCACCGGGAACCTGGTCAAGCAGATCGATAACATGAAGCTCTTCGGCGTGCCGGTGGTCGTGACCATCAACCGGCGCACCACCGATACCGACGCGGAGATCGCGCTGGTCAAGAAGCTGGCCGACGCGGCCGGCGTTGCGGCATGCGTGCCCATCGACGTCTGGGCCAAGGGCGGCGAGGGCGGCAAGGAAGCCGCGGAAGCCGTGGTGGCCGCCTGCGACATGCCCAAGGAGTTCAAGTTTCTCTACCCCGATGACGCATCCATCAAGGAGAAGATCGAGGCCATCGCGACCAAGATCTACGGGGCGGACGGGGTGGACTACACCGCCCTGGCCGAGCAGAAGATCAAACAGTTCACCGAGGCCGGCTACGACAAGCTGCCCTTGTGCATGGCCAAGACCCACCTCTCCCTGTCCCACGACCCCAATCTCAAGGGCGTGCCCAAGGGCTACCGCCTTCCGGTCGTGGATATAAGGCCGTCCATCGGCGCCGGCTTCCTCTACCCGCTGTGCGGTGCTATGAGGACCATGCCCGGTCTACCCAGCCGTCCCGCGGCGGTTGACGTGGACATCGACGAGAACGGGAAGACCCTCGGGTTGTTTTAAAGCTGAGTCCGGTCAAAGCATGACAGGCTTGAACGATGCCCTGGTCCGAGGGACCGGGGCATCGACCGCAAAAGGACGCGCAGGTGTGCGGAGGGTGATACTTGGAGGATAACTGCAGGGTACTGTTCCTGCCGGACAACCGGTACATCGTGGTCCCCAAGGGGGATAACCTCCTCAGGGCGGCCATGGACGCCGACGTACACATAAACGCCTCCTGCGGTGGTTCGGGTTCCTGCGGCAAGTGCCGGGTGGTGATCGACGAAGGGGAGGTGGAACGGGAACCCAACGCCAAGCTCACCGAGGCCGAGATCTCCAACGGTTACGCCCTGGCCTGCCAGACAAAGGTCCTCTCCGACCTCAAGGTGACCGTGCCCCTGGAGTCGCGCATCGGGGACAAAAGGATCTTCGAGCGCGCGGAGCCGACCCCCGCCCACGGCTATCTTCTGGCCGCGGCGGATTGGGAGGAGCGGCTGCCCGCCTGGGAGCTCGATCCGCCCACCCGCAAGGTCCACCTCGTCCTGACCGAGCCCACCCTCGACGACAACACCAGCGACGCCGAGCGCATCAAGCGCGGCTTGGCGGTCGAGGCGGGTCTGCGCGACGTGGTGGTCGACTACCCCGTCCTGCAGCGGCTCCCCAACATGATCCGCCAGAGCGATTGGGATATAACGGTGACGGTGCTTGACTCTGGAGATGAACTGCGCGCCGTGCGTATCGAGCAGGGCGACACCACCGAGAGGCAGTCGGCCATCGCCATAGACATAGGCACCACCACCATCTCGGCCGAGCTCATAGACCTGCACTCAGGGGAGGTCACGGCGCGGGCTTCCGACTACAACGCGCAGGTGGCCTTCGGCGAGGACGTGATCACCCGTATCATCTACGCCACCCGCGGCACCGGGCTGGCCAAGCTGCAGTCGGTGGTGGTGGGGACGATCTGGACCCTGATCAAGAACCTGGTGGAGCAGGCGGGTATCGAGTACTGCAACATAACCCACGTGGTGGTGGCCGGTAACACGACCATGATGCACCTGCTTCTGGGCCTGAATCCCAAATACATCCGGGAAGAGCCGTATATCCCCTCCGGCACCATCTTTCCCTGGATCAAGTGTTCGGACATCGGCCTGCGCATCGCAGCGGGCGTATACCTCTATGCCCTCCCCTGCGTGGCGAGCTACGTGGGGGGTGACATCGTCGCCGGCATCCTGGCCTCGGGCATCTTCAACACCGATAAGATGACCCTGTACATCGACATCGGCACCAATGGGGAGATGGTTCTGGGGAACCGGGAGTGGATGCTCTCCTGCTCGTGCTCCGCCGGGCCGGCCTTCGAGGGCGGGGGGGTGAAGCACGGCATGCGCGCCACCGGCGGCGCCATCGAGCAGGTGCGCATCGACAAGATCGGCTACGAACCCATGATCATCACGGTGGGCAACAAGAAGCCCATCGGTATCTGCGGGTCGGGCCTCATCGACCTGCTCTCCGAGATGTTCCTCACCGGCCTCATGAACGAAAAAGGCAAGATCAACGCCGACCTGCCCGCCACCCGCGTGCGTAAAAAGGAAGGGGGCGCGGAGTACGTGCTGGTCTGGGCGGAGGACTCCGCAACCCGCCGGGATATCGTCGTCACCGACGTGGATATCGACAACCTGATGCGGGCCAAGGCGGCGGTGTATGCCGGGATCGAGATCCTGCTCTCCTCCATGAACATGGAGGTCTCCATGATCGACGAGCTGCTCATCGCGGGAGCCTTCGGTCGCTACCTGGAGGTGGATAAGGCGGTGACCATCGGCCTCCTCCCGGACATCGGTTACGACAAGATAAAGTTCGTGGGAAACGGGTCCCTGCTTGGCGCGCACCTTTCGGCGCTGTCCAAGGAGATGATGGACAAGACCAACGAGATCGCCCGACAGATGACCTACCTGGAGCTCTCCATGAACCCGGCGTTCATGGACCATTACATGTCGGCGATGTTCTTCCCCCACACCAACCTGAACGAGTTTCCCACCGTGCAGGAGAAGTTGGAGTCTTACCGGACGGTGCAGCGTATGGCCAGGGAGGCCGCCGCCGGCGAAGGGAAAGTGAGCTGATATGTCATACGTGATCGCCGTAGCGGGTAAGGGAGGCACGGGAAAGACCACGTTCTCGGCCATCTGCGTGGCCTGGCTCGTGCACACCACGGGAAAGGCGGTGCTGGCAGTGGACGCCGATTCCAACGCCAACCTCGACCTGGCCCTGGGCACCCGGGCGGAAAATACCATCGGCTCGGTGCGGGAGTACCTCACCGATAACATCAAGAACATGCCCTCCGGTATGTCCAAGGAGGTGTGGGTCGAATCCCTCCTCCAGCAAGCGCTGGTGGAGGAGAAGGGGTTTGATCTCGTCTCCATGGGGAGGCCGGAAGGCCCGGGCTGCTACTGCTACCTGAACAACATCTTCCGCCGTTATCTGGACATCATGACCGGCCATTACGATTATGTGGTCATGGACAACGAGGCGGGTATGGAACACCTCTCCCGCCGCACCACCACCGGGGTGGACATCATGTTCATCGCCTCCGACCCCACGGTGCGCGGCGTCGAGACCGCCATGCGCATCCGCGACCTGGCCCGGGAGCTGAAGCTGAACATCAAGCGCATGGCCCTGGTGGTCTCCAGGGTCCGCAACGGGCTCCCGGATAACCTGCGTGCCATCGCCGAGGGTGGGAACCTGGAGATCGCGGGAGCGGTCCCCGACGACGACACGTTGCGGGACTTCGATGAGACCGGCAAAGCGCTCTCAGAGTTACCCGCGAGTAGCCCGGCACGGCAGGTGGTGGAGGAGATACTCGCCGCCTACGTGAAGGCGCCCGGGGCGGGCAGATGACGGGGCAAACAAGAAGATGACGGTGGCTCTGAGCACCCGCTAAGGGCGGACATGCATGGAAGAGGTTGATCCGTCTAACCAGCGTGGAGCGCTGATAAGACGTGAATTAATAATTATGGAATTATGGATGAAATGATGAGATAATCGTGAATTGGACCGGGGAGGTCTGACAATGTACGTAGAGAAGCCCATGGTCGTATTTCTGGACAAGCTCGCCTCCAGGTCACCGGAGCCAGGCGGCGGGTCGGTTTCCGCACTCGTCGGTGCGTTAGGAGCCGCCCTGGTGTCGATGGTGGGAAACCTTACACTGGGCAAGGAAAAATATGCCGACGTCCAGGAGCAGGTGGAAGAGTTGCTCGCA
>CAYHAT010000072.1:0-12023 GCA_964354675.1 uncultured Actinomycetota bacterium
CCAGCAGCGGGTCGCTGCGCACGTCGTCCACGATGGTGCTGTTGGCGATGAGAGGCACGAGCAGGCGCGGAGCCCATTTCCCGCCTGTGAGGGCGGTGGACACCTCCCAGCGGCAGAGGTTGTACCCCAGTTCGTACAGCGCCTCGTTCTTCTCCTCCTCGGGAAGCCTGCTCTCCAGGACTCTGTGCAGTTGCTCGATTATCTTGGACCCGAAGATGATCTCCTCCACCCCGCCGATGCCGATGCGGCCGCGCTCCGGGTCTATGTCGTGGATCTCGAAAGCCGTGTCTCCGATGAAAGCCCTGGGAAGGACCATCATCCTTTTCGACAGCAAGGGCAACCTGGACACCGGACGCAACACGAAACGCGTAAAGAAGGGATGCTTCTCCGGGGATTCCATCCCGAACAGCAGGATCTTCAGTTGCATCTTCCGGAGCATCCGGCCCCTCCTCTCCTGCAGAGATGTGCATGTCTGAACGAAAACGCTTGCTGCAAGGCGGTAGGAGCATGGACCGGCCGCCACCCTGCACCGCTCAGGACTAGTCCTTGCGGTACAGGCCGACGACGCAACAGCCGCCGAGGCCGATGTTGTGCTGCAGGCCGACCTTCGCACCCTCCACCTGGCGCACCCCCGCCTCCCCGCGCAGCTGCCAGACCAGCTCCGCGCACTGGGCCAGGCCGGTCGCCCCCAGGGGATGCCCCTTGGAGAGCAGGCCGCCGGAGGGGTTGGTCACGATCTTTCCCCCGTAGGTGTTGTCGCCGTCCTCGATGAACTTCTCCGCCGTGCCCTCCGGGGTCAGGCCGAGCCCCTCGTAGGTGATGAGCTCGTTAGCGGTGAAGCAGTCGTGCAGTTCTACCACGTCGACGTCCTCGGGCCCGATGCCGGATGTTTCGTACACCTCCTTGGCGGCGGCTGCCGTCATGTCGTATCCCACGATACGCATGGGGCTCTGCCCCTCGAAGGTGCTGGAGAAGTCGGTGATCATGGATTGGGCGGCTATGTACACCGGGTCGCTGATACCGTGCTTGGCGGCGAACTCGTCCGAACACACTATCGCCGCGGCCGCGCCGCAAGTCGGCGGGCAGCACTGCAGGCGGGTCAACGGCGGCGCCTGCGGGGGAGAGGCCAGGACCTCCTCCACCGTCACCTGGTCGCGGAAGATGGCCCGCTCGTTGTGCTGCGCGTGCTTGCGTGCCTTGACCGAGATCTTGGCGAAGGTCTCATCCTTGGTGCCGTATTTCTTCTGGTGCTCCAAGCCCGCTCCCGCGAAGAGCTGCCCTGCCGGCGCGGCGCCGGCCACGGGCGGCGTGAACTCGAAGAGCTTTTCGAAGAAGGTCCACATGGGGACGGGACGGTCGTTGAAGACGATGCCCAGGGCGCCCGGCGTCATCTGCTCGAAGCCCAGGGCGAGGGCACATTCGACCACGCCGGTGGCGACCGCCTGGCGGGCCAGGAAGAGAGCGTTCGACCCGGTCGAGCAGTTGTTGTTGACGTTGAAGATGGGGATGCCGGTCATGCCCATATCGTAGAGGACCTTCTGGCCAGCACAGCTGTCGGCGTAGACCCATCCCGTGTAGGCCTGTTCGACCTCCGTGTATTCGACCCCGGCATCTTTAAAGGCGTCCTGCAAGGCCTCCATCCCCATCTCCGTATAAGGCCGCAGCGCTTTGGGTGATGTGAACTTGGTCATACCGACGCCGATGACATTGACTCTTCTCATCTTGTCCTCCCCTTTTCTCGAGCTTGAGCTAGTCGCAGCCGCACCATGGATCTTGATCGACTGCTACGCATTCCCTGCTTGCACTAAGTAACTATATCATCCCGGGAGCGGATATCCGATACCTGCGGTGCTGTCACAGGCTGCACTTAACAAGTATGGCCTTGCGATCTCGCAGGCACATCGCGGGGCGTTCCTGACCCTATAGCTCGTATTCCTCTCTCAAGAAATCGACCCAGGGCTTGAAGGCCTCCACCTCTTCGGGAGTCATCTCGTCCAGGAATATGGTCTGGATGGTGGCGACCAGGTCCACCAGCCGCGTGGCGGCCTTGTTGTAGCGCACTATGGTGGGCAGGTGCCCTTTGAGCTTGATCTTTCCCTGCATCAAACCCTTTACCACGTCCAGTTCCCTGGTCATGACCTGCTTCCAGCGATCGTACATGGCGGTAAGCACGAAGTCCCCGTTCTCGCCCACTTGAGTAGGCACCAGGCGCACCGACCTGCAGTCTCCATGCCACAGGTCGATGAGCAGGTACATGTCGTCGTCGAGGCCCACCGCGGGTTCCGCCGTTATGTGGATGACCACCGATCCCTCCCACCCCTGGGCGAGCTTCTTGTATTCCGCGTCGCTCTGGATGAGCTTCTCGTAGGTGGCGATCCACGCGGGAGTCCCCAGGATGTAGGGCTCCCTCTCCACATGCAGTAGATCCGCCATCAGCTCGACGAAGGAATCCTCCCACTCCTTGGTTCCGTATGCGTATGACATCTCACCCTCCTGTACGCGAGGCCATGACGTGCATGAACCTCTTCCTCCAGTAGCAATAGCATCCCAAGCGATAAGATGATATCACCGCGTGAGAATCCCTGATGACAGCATCCCCCGGTTATACCCGACCAGCGCCACCGTACCTGAGTGGCGGTACGGGATATAAAACGATGCATGGGACTATGGAACGATGTTATACGGGGTTCTAGATGCTGTTTTAGGAGCGTGATGTTGCCCTTGCGAGACAGAGTTGGTAAAACATGGCGAAGGTTCCACGGCGGTACGAGCTGTACATTCTACTGACACCCGTTCATTTCGTGGCCGTACCGGCACGGGACAAACGGCGCTCACGGAGGTCAAGGCGCCTGTGAGCCGCCCCCTACCTCCTTGCGCAGCAGCAACAGCTCGCGTATCTCCACGAGGTCATGCAAGCAGCAATTCCTGAATCTCTTCCCACTGCCGCACGGGCATGGCTCGTCCCTTCCGGTCAGCAGCTTAGCCTCGACCTCGGACAGGTCTGGGAGCGACTGCAGCATGGCTTCTTTCAAAGCTTCCTCCCGCGCCAGGGTCAAGGTGCGGCGCTGTGCCGCGACCTCCGGGGGCGGGTAGAGGTAGAGCAGGCCGTGGATATCCTCCTTGAGGATGTTCTCGAGCAGGATGCTGGCCTTGGAGGGGCCCCTCTTTGCCAGATATTTCCTGGCGAGGTATACGGTGCGCGCATCGAGGCAGGGGCCATGTCTCTCCAGGGCCGATCCTACGGCCTCGTACGCCTCCTCGCGCGCCGACGACAGGACGGCGCTTACGAGAAAGGTGAACATGTCGCGGTAGAACTCGTCTTCGGGTTCGAGCCTCTTCAACTCCTCCATGAGGAACTCGAGGTTTCCGGGGATCTCCCACAGGAGCCCCAGCACCTCGACCGCCGCCAGCCTGGCCTCGCCGTAGCCGGGATTGAACACCAGCTTGTGGAGCTCCCGGGAGACCTCTTCGGGATATGCCGAGCCCAGTTTGGCCAAGGCCAGCACCGTCTCGTGCAGGGGCACGCTGATACACCCGTCCAGTGCTGCCAGGAGGACAGGAAGAGCCTCGCGAGGTTTGAGGTAGCCTACGATGCGCAGCAGGAAAACGAAGCCTGCCGGGATCTCACCGGGGCCCATCTCCGCGAGCAGCTCCCCGAGCATGGCGAGGATCACGGGCATGACCCGGGCGCTCCTCTCCAGCACCAATTCCAGCACTACGGCGTTGAGGCTGGACTCGCCCGCCAGGACCTCCTCCACCAGGAAGTGGTTGACCAGGTGGTCGCCGCCCCCATCCAGGTAGGCGAATACGGTGAAGGGGTCATTGCCAGCCAGCTCTATGTCGGATAATCGTTCCTTGAAGGCATCGTCCAACCCGGCGATGAAGTCTCCGCCTGTGATCTCTTCCCTGCGGTCCGCCTTGGTTTTGGTCAACGCCGTGTAGCCGTCCGTCTCCAGCTCGTTGCCGCGCTGCAGGGCATAGGTCATACACATGTGGAAGAAGAAGGGGTGATTAGGGTGGAGGTCCGCCTGTTCCCGCACCACCTTCTCCGCGTCCTTCAAAGACATCTCGCCACTGGCATACCTGGCGATAGCCTCGGTGACGGTGGCCATGGAGGCCAACAGGGAACTCGGGAGCGCGGCCTCCAGCTCATCCGTATAATCCGCAAGCGACGCTTCCCCCGACCTGATGTCGTCGAACATCTCGGAGAAACGGTCCCGGTCCTGTTCCTTGTCCCCCACTATATTCTCCCCTGGCTATAGCCGCCTCGGATTCCTTCTGCACGCCCAGGATTGGCATAATCTTGATCGTCCACCCAGGACTAGCATAATGGAAGAGGCGGGTGGAGCGGTAGCGGAGCCCTGGGGCCGAGTCCAACCGGCTGCTTGGAATGATTATTCCTCTTCCTGGCCTGTTGACTTGGCGATGCATTTGCGGAAGCTCGGTCAGGCGGTCGCTCTCTTTTCGATGTTGAAATCCAGGGGGGTTACGTCAACCCGGAGTTCGCCCTCCTCTGAGAGTTCCCACTCCAGGTGGGTATCCCTATCGAATGCATATTCGTAGAGGCCCTGCACCAGGCCTATCACAATGAGATGCAGAAATGCGTTCTCGATATGGATGTGCAGGCCGAAATGGATATCCCCCGGCCTAATCTCGAACTGCCTGAAGCGCAGCCTTCCCTTCAACTCCTCGGGATGGCCGGCTACGAAGCCGGTCAGCTCGTAGAGGTCAGGTCCTATTTGATTGTATGAGGTGCCAAGATCGCAGCCGAAGAGTATCTCGAAGGCGGCTGCCATATCGCCGCAGGCCAGGGGCACGGGTGCACGTTTACCTGAGGTTGGTTATTGCCTGCTCTCCAGGATCATCCTGCCCGCGATGCGCGCCGCAGCCTCCGCAGGGATGCGGCATTTCTTGGCGGCGCCGGCTGCCACGAACTCCTGGATGTCCTGGGGGTCGGTGAGGTCGAAGCTCCTGCCGAACAGGTGTTCCTGCACGCCACTGCACATGCAGCTGCCGAACTTTTGCTCGAACTCCTTGCAGAAGCGGCGGGCGACGCCCATCGTGCGCATCATCGCCTGCACATCCTCCGGCTTTTCCCGGCCGAACTCCAATCCGAAGACCATGATGGAGCCGACGACCGCCCCGCAGGTTTCCCCGCGCAGCGCCATGCCGGGCATGGCCGTGGCGGCTTTGAGTGATTGTATGTCCCCCAGGTCGAACTCCTCCTGCAATGCCAGCAGGGTCCCCTGCGCGCAACTGCCCCAGGTCTCCACGTGATCGCCGGCCTTGCGCGCGAGCCGGTCGAGTCTCTCCTCCATGGATGCGTCCTGCGTCACTGCCTAGTCCTCCAGCTCGATGCGGAAGCGGCAGACCCCGTCTCCCTTGGAGAGCAACTTCGAGAAACCCTCCGTCTTGAACTTGGGGTTCAACTCCTCCAGCATGCCCACCAGGGAAGCCCCCAGCATGACCTCGCACAGGTCGGGCTCCCGCGACCAGTTCCGGGCCACCGGACAGGTCTTGAGCTCCTTCTCGAATGCGCCGGGAGTGTTCTCGACATATCCATCCCAAAAATTGGCAAAGGTGTCGTCTATCTTGTCCTGCAGCTTGGGCAGGCCCATGCAGTCGGCGAAGTCCTCCGGCTTGCTGCCCGAGAGCGCCATCCACATCTGGGCGCCCTTCTTACCCTGGCGGTAGAACTCATCCTTGAGACGCTCTACGAATGCCTCTCCGCCCACTTCCTTCCCGATGCGGTAGAGGGTGACCACCTGCCTGGACAACGCTTCCGTCCAGTTGCGGTAGCGCTTGCCCATCTCCTCCTCGCTGACCGGGTACTTCTCGTATTCGGGCACATCCGCCATTAACAGTACCTCCTCCTGTTACGGGTATAAGGGGAACGCTAAGATCGCATGCCATCAGGATCGTGGGCGATCTCCAGGCGGCCAGGGACCGGGATTATCTTTTCTTCTTGCCGTCCTTCTTGCCGTGGCCTCTCCACTTGTCCTTCTCGCCCTTTTTCCAATCGGAGATAAGACCTTCCAGCCTGGGGTCTTTTTTCTGGCCGAACCTGTCTGGTCTATCGCTGGAACGAGCTGGTTCGTCGCTTTTCATCACCTTTCCCTCCACTGAATAACGCGTATTGTAACGGTCGCTTTATACACTGCCTTCCTGTACGTCCTTTATGGTCACCTGAAAGCGCAGATCCATCCCCGACAAGGGGTGGTTCAGGTCTATCTCGACATTCTGGTCATCCATGCTCGAGATCAGGAAGTTTATGACCTGCCCGGTATCCGTCCTGCCCATATAGGACATCCCCAACTCGAGGTCCGATCCCTCGGCGAAACGCTCTTTCGGTACCTGTTGCACCAGGCCGGGGTCCCTCAGACCGTATGCATCCTCTGGCTTTACCACGACCTCCTTGCTCTCCCCCGGCTCCATCCCCTCCAGCTCGCGCTCCAATCCGGGGATGATGCTCCCCTCACCGAAAACGAAGGTGAGGGATTCGCCCTCGGGGCTGCATTCGATGAGCTCGCCGTCTTCGTCGTAGAGCCGATAGTCGAAGACAACGGCCTTATTCGGACCTACCTTCATTAACAGTCCCCTTTCCACATGCTTCCTCTTTCGTGAAACCAAAAAACCCAGGCCTTTCAGGCTTGGGCCGTACGCTTGTCTCTTCCCGACAAACCTTAATGACCTTACATACAATATACCACCGATTGGGCTCGCATGGTGCTGTATCCGGTCAGCCCACTATGCCGTGCTGGCGCGGCACGGGCAGGGGATGAGAATGAGTGTACCATACGAGGTTCTGGATAAAACGAATATATGGTATCGGGAAAGCTGTTTTAAGGATAACCCCTGCTCGCCTGCGGTATCCGGCCATCACTCGGCCATGCGCTGTTTGAGGCGTAAAATCCTTAAGACGCGCCCGTCGACCTCATCCTCCGGGATCTCGCCGCTGCGCACCACCTCCGAGATAGCGGTGAAGGCGGCTTGGGTGTCTCCCGCTTCATGCCCGGATACGAGCAGGACGTCCACCCCCGCCTTGGCGGCCCGGGTCACCGTCCCTGCCAGGGAATACGCCTCCTTCAGGACCTTGGTGGCGAGGTCGTCACTGACCACGAGGTAGTCGCCTCCTACGTTTTCCCTCAGGAACGCGATGCCCGCCGGGGAGAGCGTGAACGGCTGGTCCGGGTCGAGCTCGGTGTAGATGACGTTCGCGGTCATCAAGAACTCCGGGTTCGCCGCGGCTGCCACCTGGAACTGGGAGATCTCGGGGACGCCGGGGATCACCGCCAGCCTCTCGATCTCGGGATCGTAGTCTATGCCGCCGTAGCCGGGGAAATGCTTGGCCGTGGAGAAGATACCGCCGTCCTTCTGGCCCGAGATGGCGGCCTTGCCCAGCTCACCCACCTCCTGCGGGCCTCCCGGGAAGGTGCGGCCGTTCCTGGTGAGGAAATCGCCCTGTACGCCCATGTCCAGGACCGGGGCCAGGTTGAGGTTGATGCCCAGGCCCTTCAGCCCCTGCGCCCGCGCAAGGCCTGCGCTGTAAGCCTGTTCGGGTTCGGTTATCCGCGACTGGGGGGTGTCGTCCCCCAGCCAGCCGATGCGGATGACTTCCCCACCCTCCTGGTCAATGGCTATGAAGAGAGGCAGCCCGGTATCTGCCTGTGCCAGGTCCTGCAGGTCTCGGATGAGCTTCTCGAGTTGGGCCTCGCCCGTGATGTTCCTCCCGAAGAGGATGACTCCCCCGGGGTGGATGGCCTGGAACCACTGCTCGATCTCCGGGGTCACGGTCGTCCCCTCGAAGCCGACCAGAAAGAGTTGGCCGACCTTCTGGTCCAAGGTCAGGTCCTGCAAGGGGTCATCCCCGCCGCCGTTGCCGCCATCATCCCCGGTCTTGGCGCATCCGGGGAGGAGTGGGAGCGCTAAGAGGAGTACGGTTATCGCGAACGCCGCGACCAATCGTTTCATTTCCTCACCCCTTCCTTTCCTACGCGCTCCTGTCATCGCGAGCGAAGCGAAGCAATCCTCTTTGTATGATGCCACTTTTCTGTCATTTCAGCGCAGCGAAACGACCCCTTTTGGGAAAGAGCCCCTTCTCTCGGAGCACGGCTTTTTGCGGGAGGGGATTGCCACGTCGCCGCAGACGGCGTCTCGCGATGACAGGAAGCGGAGGGGATTGCCACGGCGGCTGCGCCGCCTCGCAATGACATGATCCTTTAGAGGTCCGGGAGGTCGTCGGGTACCTTCATGGGCCAATCCGGCTGCCTTTTCTGCAGGTACGACATGACCCCTTCCACCACGTCCGGCTGGGTCATGGTCCACGCCAGGAGCTCGTGGTTTATCTTCTCCACCTTCTCCACGTCGGTCTCCGCGAGGAAGTCATAGAGCATCCTCTTGGTCAGGGCTACGTTGAGCGGGGAGCAGTTCACGGCGATCTCGCGGGCCAGCTCCAGGGCGGTGGGCATGAGTTCCTCGTCGGGGACCACCCGGCTCACCAGCCCGAACTCCAGAGCCTCACGGGCATTGAGCATGCGCCCCGTATAGAGGAGCTCGGCCGCGTTACTTATGCCTACGATGCGCGGCAGCAACCAGGGGCTTGCCAGCTCCGGGATGAGCCCGCGCCGCACGAAGACCATGCCCAGGCGGGCGCTCTCGGCGGCGATCCTGATGTCGAATGGCAGGGTCATGGTCACCCCAATGCCGACCGCCGCCCCATTGAAGGCTACGATAACCGGTTTGCGCAGCGAGAAGATGGCCTTCACCGTGCTGGCAGCCGCCTCAGGCAGCCCCTCGTCGGGCTGCCCCGAGTCCGGGGGGGTTGATGTGTCGCCGGACATGTCCATGCCGGCACAGAACGCCTTCCCGGCCCCGGTGAGCACCATGACCCGCACCTCCGGGTCGTTGTCGGCCTCACGTAAGGCCACCAGCAGCTCGGCGCCCATGGTCATGGTATAGGTGTTGAGTTTGTCGGGCCGGTTCAGCGTGATGGTCGCAATATGCTCCGCCTTCTCCAGCAGGACTTCCTTGTATTGCATATGTCCCTCCCTTATCCCGTGATCTATCGCATTATGCCCTCGAGAGCGATGACGTTCCCGAGGATAGCTGCGGTCACCCCTAAGTGTATTCCTTCTTCCAGATGGGAGCGGAAAGCTCCCGCATCTCGCAGCCATAGCGGATGAGGCTCTCGCCCAGGCCGCTGCTGGGGAAGCAGAGGCCGGTGGATTCGTCCTGGGGCTCGGGCCGGTACTCTTCGAGCCAACCCTGGAAGACGTGGTGGTGGTCGCGCACCGGGCAGGGCGCGAGCCAATTATCCCCGGCATGCGGTCCGCCGTCGCCGTAGCCGTACTGCCGCTGCCAGCTACGGATGGCCCGGAAGAACGGGGCTTCCCAGATGTCGTTGAGGGTTCCTCCCCGCTCGTATACCTCCTGGATGTTCCCGGCACTATAGGGGGCGAAGACGCATGGCATGACCTTGCCGCTCCAGTCGACGTGCATGTATCCCCGCTCCCGCCCCGCCGCCACGCAGCCATGTACCATGGTGCCGTAGTTCCAGAAGTCGAAGAGGAAGGTCTTCCTCTTTTCCACTATCTCCCAGGAGCGCCGCCAGAGCTCCAGGCGCTGCTCGGGCGTGGGCATCATCGCCAGGTCGCAGGTCCTGCCCATGGGCATGTATTGGAACAGGAAACCGTAGAAGGCTCCGAGCTCATCGAAGAAGAGGTCCACGAATGGATCGGAGAGGAGCTCTTCGGAGTTGAAGCTGGTGGCGGTGGCGGAGATACCCACCGGTATGCCCGCTTCACCGAGCTTGCGCATGGCCTCTACCACGCGGTCGAAGACTCCCCTGCCGCGGGCATCGTCGGTGCGTTCCTTGAGGCCCTCTACCGACAAGGCCGGCGTGAGGTTGCCCGCTCTCTTTAGGCGCCGCACCGTGGTATCGTCGATGAGGGTACCGTTGGTGAACATGAGGAAAAGGGTGTCGGAGTGTTTCTCCACCAGGTCGATGATGCCTTTTCCCTCGGAGCGGTAGGCCAGGGGCTCGCCGCCCGAGACCACCACCAGGTTTATTCCCCACAGCTCCCTGGCTTCCGAAAGGACGCGGTCGAGAACATGCCAGGGCAGGCGGGCCTGGCTGCCGTCCGAGGCGGAATAGCAGCCGGGGCAGCGCAGGTTGCAGGCGCGCCCCGGGCTGACGGCGATGAACCAGGGGGGTTCGCAGCCGTACTCCTCGTAAAAGCGCCGGACTGCTGGTTTTTCCATGGGGGGAACGGTGAGGGCACGACCCCAAAGGCCCATGATCACCCTCAGCAGGTGAGGCGAAAGGGCTTTCCTCGCGATGAGCCGGTCCACGGTGTCCAGGATAGCCGAGGCGGTGAGCAGATGCTCGCGTTTTATCCTCGGTCCGGCCGAGGGGTCAGTATCCCGCACTCCCAGGTAGGACGCAAGCCAGCGCTCGACCACCTGGAACAGCGGCCCGCGCAGGCGGTCCATGTAGAGCAGGCGGGTGGCCAGGTCCAGGATAGGGTCCCCGGCCCGGCTCTGAAGGATCTTTCCCGCCGCATATCTCGCGTCGATGGTACGTTACCGCCTTCCTGTGGAGATCGGTTCCTGGTTTCATATCTAATTATTGACACGCGGCATGGATGGGAAACCCGCGCGGGCGACCTTTATGGCTGGCCGAAGGCCGGGTTCTGCCAGAACATGTGATAGACCTTCGCAACGTCCAGGTCGACGACCTTCAAGGTGAGGTAGCCGCGTCGCTCGTAGAACTCCTGGTTCTTAACGCTTCCGGTGTTGAGGTAGATCCCCGATATGGCGGGGTCCTCGGCGGCGAAGGACTGGACCTCCTCCATTATTTGCCTGCCGATCCCCTTGCCTTGGCAGTCCGGGTGGACCCCTAGCACCTCGAAGGTAAAGTAGGGCTTGGTCATCCCCTTCGGGTGACTCGCCGCCCTTATGATGCGGAGAGCTTTAATGGGGTGTTTGGAGAAGAGGGCCGTCAAACGGGGCAGCCGGGGAAGAAGCGTGGAGATCACGGACTTTGCGGTGATAGATCTGCGGGGATCGCGCACCATGCCCATTCCCACAACGCGCCCGTCCAGGACCGCCGCGAAGAGAGGGCGTCCGGCGGCCAGGTACAACTCGAGGAACGTATCGACCAGGCATACATAGCGGCGGACCGTCGCGGCATGTTCCATATCCAGGTGATAGGTGGTGGTCTCCTCGGTCTTGAAGGCCTCCACGATGACACCAGCCGCTTGCTCTTTTAAGCCGGGGGTGAGCAGGATGACCTCTATCGCGCCGGCCGGTCGCTCTTTATACGTACCCATCTCCGTTCCTTTCCATGGTCTCCGTACGAGCACACATTCTATCTCATTTCCAAGCGCCGCCGCCAACGGATAGAATCGTTAAGAGCGAGGAGGTGAAGCCGATGGAGGAAAGTAAAGCGAAGAAAGGCCAGGAGGACCTCGTGGGACGGGTCCTCGAAGCGGCCTCGTTGGTGGATTACCAGGACGGTGCGGTGGTGAGCCGCGAGGTCGTGCGGGGGGAGAAGGGCACGGTGACCGTCTTCTCCTTCGACGCGGGACAGGGGCTGAGCGAGCATACGGCGCCCTTCGACGCCACCGTGTTCGTCCTGGACGGCGAGGCCGAGGTGGTCATCGCCGGTAAGCCCCTGCGCCTGGGCACCGGCGACATTGTGATCATGCCCGCCAACGTGCCCCATGCCTTGAACGCGGTGCAGCGTTTCAAGATGATGCTCATCATGATCCGGACTTGAGGGCAAGTCGATTCGGAATCTCTCTGACACATAAGTGCCTGATACCGGCCTAAATCCTATTCGATCGGACGGCTGACCCCAAGTGGAGGCCTGGCCCCCGGTGTGGAAAGCCGCCACGTCGCTGCGCTCCTCACGACAAGTTCCGGGCTGACCCCAAGGGCTGACCCCAAGTGGAGGCCTGGCCCCCGGTGTGGAAAGCCGCCACGTCGCTGCGCTCCTCACGACAAGTTCCGGGCTGACCCCA
>CAYHAT010000073.1:0-12014 GCA_964354675.1 uncultured Actinomycetota bacterium
GCAGGGAGCGGAACTAGGCTTATCGCGAAGCGAGAAGCCGTATTGCGAGGAGGCGAAGCCGACGCGGCAAGCTCACTTGAGCATCACATTTCGACAGGACGCGAAACATGACGGATGCGGCGGCGGTCGAATGCGATCGTATTTATGGATCGGGGTACTAACGCTGCGCGAGGGACGGAGAACGGGGGTGCGTGATGGTTAACCGGGGTGGAGATGCAGGTGGTTCCCATCACACGATGCCGGCCAGCGCTGTTAGGGTAGAGCGCTTCCCCCTTCTGCTATGATGTATAGGCAGATTGGCGGACGTAAGAGGAGGTATGGATGGGCGATTGGAATGTGAAGGGATGCCTGATCCCGCTGGTGACACCTTTCGACGAGCGGGGCGACCTGGATGAGCCAGCCCTGAGGAACCTGATCAACTACCTCATCGAGGAACAGGCGGCCGATGCGATAATCCCTTGCGGCACCACGGGGGAATCACCTACCCTCAGCCACGCGGAACACATGATGGTCATCGAGGTCGTCCGGGAGGAGACGGCTGGCAGGGTGCCGGTGATCGCAGGCACCGGAAGCAACAGCACCGCGGAGGCCATCGAGATGACCGTGGCCGCCGAGAGACTGGGCGTCGATGGAAGCCTGCAGGTTAGCCCCTATTACAACCGGCCCAGCCAGCAGGGGATCTACGAGCATTACAAAGCCATAGCCGAGAGCACATCCCTGCCCTTGATCATCTACAACATCCCCTTCAGGACCGGCAGGAATATCGAGGTGGATACCATACTGCGCCTCTCCGAGATCGAGAACATAGTAGGGATAAAAGAGGCGTCCGGAGATATCCTGCAGGTATGCGAGATCATCGAGGAGATACGCAAGGCGGGCAGTGAGTTCTACGTCTATTCCGGCGAGGACCCGGTGACCTTCCTCGTGCTCTGCCTGGGAGGGCAGGGCTGTATCGCCGCCGTCGGCCACGTGTTGGGGGTGGAGTTCAGCCGCATGTGCAGGCTGGTGTGGGAGGGCAAGGTAGAGGAGGCGCGGGAGATCCATTTCCGGGTGCTGCCGATGGTACGTGCTCTCTTCTGCGAGCCCAATCCCACGGCGATCAAGCAGGCCCTCAACTGGATGGGAGTCCCGGTGGGGGGCGTGCGTCTTCCCCTCGCCGAGATGACGGAGAAGGGCAAGGAGATCCTGCGCGCAGCCATGCTCGAGTCGGGAAAGGCATCGCCCGAGGACTGCGTCTGAACCATATGGCAGGAGGTGAGGAACGTGTGTCGTGAAGGGATAGACCTGGTCACTTTGAAAGTGGCCCTGAAACATAGTGCGGACCGGCTCGAGCAGGAGATCGACCATCTGCGCCAATGGACCGCCCTGGCTTCCAACGTCAACCTGGGCGATGTAGCCACCCAGCTGCACGAGGCATTGGAGCGGGTTACAGTGGGAGAGGAACTGGTAGCCGCATGTGTACGGGCCCTGGCGGAGCTGCAGGTGCAGGGGCCTTCGATTACCGGCCCGGGGGTCACCATCACCCCCATTTAAACCGCGCCCCTTGCTCGCGCAAAGAGGCCGTCAACCGCCGGCGACCGGAGGAAAGAGGGATACCTCGTCACCCGGAGCGAGCTTAGTCCTCTTGCCCTTCAGATAGCTGATGTTCTGACCGTTCACCAGCACGATGCAGTTCTTCATATACCTGGACACACTGTCCCCGTATCTCCTATCGACCTCTTTCAATACCGCGGCCACGGTCGGGGCCGAACTCTCGTAGCTCTGCTCGCCCGTCGCCTTGCGTAGTATGGTGAAAAACTTGACCGTGGCCATCACCACATCCTTCCTCGTCCGTGATCCCCGGTATCGTCCGGGAGCCCGCAAGCTCTAGCTTCCTTCTCTCATATTATAAGGGTCCCGTCCGGGGCTTGCCCTGGACGGGACCCTTATATGCTCTTCAGGCCGGCCGCCGGTTTTCCCGGTAGCCGTGCCATCGGGCTGAGATCGCCTAGCCGTGCAGAGCGTCGGCGACGCCCTTGAGCCCCAGTTCCTCCAGGCGCCTGCGGCTGGGACGACCCTGCGCGTCTATATCCCGGAGCACATAATACTCCTGCAGCATCTCGTCGAAGGCGACGGTCTTGCGCTTCCTCTCCTCCGGGTCTCCGCCCTCCAGCTTCTTGCGGCGCCCCGAGAACCCGGGCACTTTGTTCATGGAGGTGAGTATCTTATCCATGTTGGGGTAGAGGAACTTGGAGAGGATGGTAGCCGTGGTGTTCTTGAGTCCCTCTATCCTCAGCTTCTGCAGCGGCACCAGGGACATGAACTGCGGGTACACCGCCGAATGCAGGCTGGAGGTGACGCCCTCAACGTGGGGATCGAGGATGCGCATGGGGAGCTGGTCGTCATCGCGGGTGGCCCCCATGAGGTTGCCCAGGGCCCTCTTGATATACCAGATGCGGTCGCCTACCTCCAGCATCTCGTCGAAGCTGTAGTCGAAGCCGGTGGTGGCTTTGAGCATCATGATCATCTCCGCCATGTGCCCGCCCGCCGCGTTCCAGGCGTACTCGCAGATCACCGCGGAGTTGGCGATGACGCCCTTCTTCTGGCCGGCGATGGTCTGCGCCGCCTTGCCCTTGGCCTTGTAAGGCCAGGTCCTCTTGGTGCCCATCTCCTTGAGTTCGAGGATGCCGAGCTCGACGTAGAGATTGGCGTCGGCGCAGTGGCAGGCGCCCCGGATGGAGGTGGCGTAGGTGAGGGCCATGGCCCACAGGGCACGGGGGTCGTGCATGGGGCACTCCAGGCCCTTGACGTGGATGGCGAACTCCTTTCCGCCGTACTTCTCCGACATGGCTCGCACCCCCCCGGCCAGGTCGTCGCCGATGCCCTCGCGCAGGGCGGTCTTCTGGATGAGGTCCAGGAGGGTCTGGGGCTGGTTCCAGCCCAGCTTCATCCCGCCGGTGTCCGACTCGGTGATCATTCCTTTCTCGAAGGCCTCGGTGGCGTAGGCCAGGGTGGAGCCGCAGGAGATGACGTCCATGCCCAGGCGGTTACAGAGCTCGTTGGCCTTGTTGTTGGCCTCCCGGTTGTCCATGCTATGCAGGGTGCCCAGGGCGGCGGCTGCCTCGTACTCGGAACCCGGCCCCTCCTCCATGGCGAAGGGACCCGACTTCACCTCCACGATCCTTTTACACGAGATGGGGCAGGCGAAGCAGGAATGGTTCTTGGTGAGGATGCTCTCGGCCACGGCGGTGCCCCCCAGCTCCCCGGGACCCTGGGCCCAGTAGGCCACCTGCCAGTTCTTGGTGGGGACGTCCCCGATGGCCATGCCGTACTCCATGTGTACGTTGGAGCCGAAGTTATGCAGGCCGTCGGCCACCAGGCTGAACTTGAGCAGTTCTCCCATCTTCTCGCGGGCTTCCTTGAAGCCGGCCTCGTCGGCCACGGGTACTTTCTTGTTGCCCCGGGCCACCACTGCCTTGAGCTTCTTGGAGCCCATCACCGCCCCCATGCCGCATCTGCCGGCAGTGGAGCCGCGGTCGTTCATCACGCAAGCGTACTTCACCAGGTTCTCGCCCGCTGGCCCGATGGAGATGACCTGGGCGCGCTTATCTCCCGCCTCCTCCACGAGCAGGTCCTCGGTATCGTAGGTATCCTTGCCCCAGAGATGGGAGGCATCTTTTATCTCGACCTTCTCGTCGGTCACGTAGAGGTAGACCGGCTTTTCGGAGGCCCCGACGACGATGATGCCGTCGTAGCCCGTCCGCTTCAGTTGGGGTGCGAAGTGCCCCCCCATGGAGGCCTCGCCCCAGATGCCGGTGAGCGGTGAGCGGGCGCAGATCTCCAGGCGGGACACCCCCGGAAGGGAGGTCCCCGAGAGGGGCCCATTCATGATCATCAGGGGGTTCTCGGGGGAGAGGGGTTCCACCTTCCAGCCTTCGTTGTCGAAGAACCACTTGGCGGCCAGCCCGCTCCCGCCCAGGAAATCTCGGTAGAGTTTCTCCTCCAGCTGCAGCTCCTCCGTGGTCCCGGAGGTGAGATCGACCTTTAGTACTTTGCCCCAGTTTCCTCCCATCATCGCCAATGCTCCTCCCTTGTTTTCGATCAGCTCATGATGTGGACGAGCTGACCCTTTTTTCAAGTTCCGCTAATGATCTCAGCAGAAGGAGCCGGGCGAGGTAGCTCTATCCTCTTCCGGACCCCTGTTGTTTAGCCATGGATAATGGCCAAGGACATTATAACAGAGCCCTTCAGGTGATTTGCCTACTCGCACATAAAGGCTTTGCATTAAAAGTTACTTTGTGGTAGCATGTGCAGCTAACAGGTCTCTACACAGAGGGTCAGGGTGTGGAACTCGGTTTAGGGTTTGGGACTTTCCCTCCCTTAGAAAGCCCAAAGACGGGTTCCGCTTATATGCCCACCCGAGTGTGACCTCATCCGTGCTCCGGTACCAAACCGGAGCACCTCCCTCCCTGCTGACCCCGGTTTGCCGGAAACCGGGGTCCTATTTTCCGCCTCATCTTCTCATGGAGAAGGCACGGCTTATGAACTCGTGTACCGTCTTCCACGTCTTCTCCATCTGGGCCTCGCCGTTTCCAGAGAGCAGGATGGCGATGCTCTGCCCCATGCCGACCAGCGCATAGGAGATGGTCTTCAGGTCGTTGAAGGGGAATATCTCGCCCGCTTCCACCCCCTCTTGGAGATCCTCCTCGACCCTCTCCGCGAGCCTTGCGTAGACCTCCTTCATCTGGTCCATCAAGCGCGGGTTCCCCACCGTCTCACCCAAGAGCATGTAAAGCAGCTCGCTCCTCTTGAGATAGAGGTCCAACATCTCCTGGCCCTTGGTCTCGATACGGATTATGAAATCTTTCTTCTCTTTTTTCTCCAACTCGTGATCGATCTTCTCCAGGGTGCTCTCGATGAGCCGCTTGATCACCTCCACCAGGAGCTTCTCCTTGCTGTCGAAGTAAATATAGAAGGTGCCCTTGGCGATGCCCGTGGCCTGCACGATCTCGTCTATGGTGGTACCGTGGTAACCCTTTGCAGCGAATAGCTCGGTCGCGTTGTCGATGATGCGCTCCCCCCGGTCCACGGCCTGCTTGTCCTCTTCAGGTTCTGCGGCGGTCTCGCCCGTCTTGGTACTCACGATGACCCCGAACAGGCCCGAGATATCCCGCAGGGACATACCGTAGCGGGAGCGCAGGTGCTCTATCATGCGCAGCCTCTCCAGGTGATGCTCACCGAAGGCATCCGTCGCGTCTGCTTGGGGCAGGATGCCTTCCTTGAGATAGCGGTTGATCTGCGTACGGGTCAGGGACGTACTTGTCTCCGCCTCATAAGCTTTGATCAAACCGTTGAGGTCCCAGCCTCTATCTTTATCCGCCAACGATCGACCGCCTCCGTCTGACGATTGAGCCCTATATCCCGAATGCTTGAGTACAGCGAATCGGAAAACGACTGGGTAGTCAGTCACATAATAATATCCGACATCAAGCGCTGTCAACGACCTCCAGGCTAGCCGGTAACGGTGTACGAGCCCCCCGGCGATCCGCTGGCCGGCCTGACTCGAACCGCCGCAACGGCGGTAGCGCCGCCGCCGCCCTTACAGCGATGCGAGTAAACCCGCCGCATCGGAGGCTGGGGGGTGTTTATGTACGCGAGAACCTGGGAATATACATCGCGAGGGGGTGGTCAGCCATGACGGCAAGCGCCCTGGTGGTGGACGATGACAGGTTGCTGCTGCGGCTGATCGAGCTGAACCTGGGGAAGACCGGCATGAAGGTATTCCTTGCCGACAGCGGGAAGGAGGCTCTGCACCTGGCGCACGAGGAAAGCCCGGACATGATCCTGCTCGACATCATGATGCCGACGATGGATGGTTACGAAGTCATGCGGCAACTCAAGGCTGACGACGATACCAGGGACATACCGGTGGTGATGCTCACCGCCAAGTCCAGCCAGGGCGATCGTCACAGGTGCGAGGAGATGGGAGCCATAGCTTACATCACCAAGCCTTTTAACCTGGAGGAACTGCGCAACACGGTCAGCGATATAGTCGAGTATGCCTCCAGCCCACCGGCTTCTCCCGAGTGATCTTCTCCCCCGCGGTCTATGCTCGACCTCAACCCGCAGGGGTGAGGAACTTTTGGAACATGATCATCTGCGAGGCGTTCTTGACGGCTCCCCTAACCTTGAACCTGCCGCTCTTCACGGCGTTTACGACCTTCTGCCCGTCCTCGGTCTTGAGCCACTTGAGTATCTGCGCGCCTTTGCCCGCGCCGGAGAGGCTGAGCAGGAGCGCCAGCTCGGTCCCGATGTAGATATCCGCGCCCTCGACGCCGTTGGCGACCGTGACGTCGCTGCCCTTGAAGGCCATGGTGGCCGCCATCTCGGGGTGATCCAGGTCCTGGATGGCCACGGAGACGCCCATCTTGTCAGCCAGGTTCTTCTTCGAGGGATCCTGGAGTAGTGCCTTGACCATCTCGCTCATCATGAAGGCCAGGGGCCCGGGCTCCGCATCCTTGAGCGTCACCGTTCCGTTCCCGGGGGTGGGCTGCGGCTTCTGGGAAGCCTTTGCCGCCATAACTCCTCCACCGATGAGGGCCAGGAGCAGCAGCTTCTTCCTGCGCTTGCGCGCCTTCTCCTTCTTGAGCTCCTTCTTGAGCAGCTTGGCCTCTTGCTTCGCTATCTTCTTTGTCTTTCTCTTGCTCACCTCTACCTCCTTACTCCTCGCCCACCTGCCCGGTTTATCGATGCGGATAAAGCCGGTGGACATCGATCGCTATCAGTTAGATAACTGCCAGAAGCCCGACCATCATATTCTACCCCGTTCAGCCCGGCACGAACCGTCACTTGACTCGCTTCGCTTGTTCGGGAATGCCTTGCTGCGGACTCGCTTCGTGATATATGAGCGGGGGAGACCTCATACGGTCTCCCCCACGAGTCACATGGCGGAAGGGGAGGGATTTGAACCCTCGGTACGGTCTCCCGCACAATCGCTTAGCAGGCGATCACCTTAGGCCAGCTCGGTCACCCTTCCGGAAAACCTCTCTGCCCGTCGTGTATACAAGACCGATTGAATACAAGACCAATTATAAGACCAGCCTCATAGGCTTGCCAGGAGCACCCGGGCCGACCGGCAAAAGGTCAGCGAGTTCATGGAAGCCCCGGGGTCAGCCCCCTGCGGAGCGATATCAGCCCTGAGATCCCTCCTGCTTCCGGCGGGCGATGCGGTCACAGACGAGCTCGCCTCCCACCCCGACGTTCTCGTGCGGGTTCTCCTTGATGACCACCGTAAAGGCCTGCCTGGAAAGGCCGTAGTACCTTTCCATGGCGTCGGTGACCTCCTTGACGAGAGCCCTTTTCTTGTCCATATCCTGGACGGGGGGCCCGTCCAATGTCGCTGTCGGCATCCAGATCACTCCTTTGCTGTTCTTACTTCATCGAGTGCAGGGCGATCTTGTTACCTTCCGTATCCATGCATACCGCCATGTACCCGATTTCTTCGGTGATCAACGTCTTGGGGACCAGCACCTTCCCGCCGGCGCCCTCCACCCGCGTAAGCTCGTCGGCGATATCACCCGTCCGAGAGGTGAAATAGATCAATACGCCGTCCATAGAAGGTTTATACATCTCCTCGTTATACACGAGGGAGCCCCCGGCGCCCGATCCTCCCTCTTTCCAGGGGAACCAGGCCATGTCCAGAGGGCCCATCTGGTGCCTGTCCAGCTTGATCTTGAAAACCTCCTCGTAGAACTTGATGGCCTTCTCCATGTCCAGGACCGGGATCTCGAACCACCCCACCGCATTGCTCTCAGCCATGCCGTTTCACCTGCCTTTCGGTGCAAACTCGTGCCGCAAGCATCCTTTGCCTGGGCTTTATAAGTCGTTATTGACAGGTGTGGTGCAGTTCAAACCCGCGAGTTTCCGGTGGTCCCGCAGCGCATTATGCAAGCTTTTTACATTAAACACAAGCCCTCTCCACAGGTTATCCACATTAAAAAGATACCTTGGGCATGTCCATATTCAAGCGGTTCATCGAACCATCAGTGAAAGGAAAGGGAGATGGCCGAGCTGAGCAATAGGAACAAGATCATCATCGCCATCACGGCTTCCGTGGCCGGGGTGATGATGCTCGGCGGCGCAATGGTGGCCGCGGCGGCCGCTTTGCGGCATCATCGCTGGGAACACGAAAGGGGCTTTTGGGAGGAATGTTGCAGCGAGTGCGACGCTTACAACGGCGCGAGCAGAGCGCCCGCGACGAGCGAGGAGGATGAGTTCGAACGTTACTGCAGCGAGGTCATGGACGACCTTGCCGGCGCCCTCGGCCTGTCGGCCTCGGAGCTCGAGAGGGAGCTCGCAGGTGGGAAGAAGATCATGGATATCGCGAATGGCAAAGGGGTCTCCCTCGAGGTGATGGTGGATTCCGTCACCAGTTCGACCGGCAGGATCCTGGAGCGGGAAGTGGCGCAAGGGGACCTCAGTCCGGAAACGGCAGAGGCCATCGAGGGCGAAGTAGCCGATTACGCTACCTGGTTCCTGCAGAACAGCAATCTGTTACTGCTGAGAGAGCACGCTTGGCGCCATTAGCCCGCTGC
This sequence comes from uncultured Actinomycetota bacterium, assembly GCA_964354675.1. GTDB lineage: Bacteria > Actinomycetota > Geothermincolia > Geothermincolales > RBG-13-55-18 > SURF-21. The sequence goes on from CAYHAT010000073.1 coordinate 8,574, forward strand.
GCCGGCCCCCTGTTCAAACCGGGCTTCCGGCGGCGGATTTCGCTAGACTAGAGGGAGTGGGGAGCACGGCGCCTGCGGGCGCCGCCTCTGCCGGCATGGGCCCGAGTACGGGAGGCGCGCATGGGCGAAGGCAGAATACTGATCGTGGACGACGAGAAAAAGATAGTACGGTTGGTCAAAGCCTACCTCGACAGGGAAGGTTACACCACCCTGGAGGCCTACGACGGCATAGCCGCGTTGGACCTCTGGCGCCGGGAGGTACCTGATCTCATCGTCCTGGATGTCCTTATGCCCGGCATGGACGGCCTGGAGTTCATGCGGGAGGTGCGGCAGTCATCCATGGTCCCCATAATCATGCTCACCGCCCGGTCCGAGGAGGCGGACAAACTGGTCGGCCTGGGCCTGGGGGCGGACGATTACGTGACCAAGCCCTTCAGCCCCCGGGAACTGGTGGCGAGGATCCGGGCTGTGCTGAGGAGGCACCGGCTTGGAGCTCCGGATGCGGCATCCCCGATCAGGGAAGGCCCCCTCGCGATCTACGCAGACCGCCACGAGATAAAGGTGAACGAGGAAGAGGTAGCGCTGACGGCAACGGAGTTCGCCATGCTCACGGCGATGGCCTCCAACCCCGGCCGGGTCTACACTCGAGGCCAGCTTATCCAACTCGCGCAGGGCGATTTTTTCGAGGGATACGAGAGGACCGTGGACTCGCATATCAAGAATATCAGGAGGAAGCTGGGCGAAAAGGCGAGGGATTGGAGTTTCATTGAAACGATTTACGGGATCGGATATAGGTTCGTGGCTCAGGAAAAGGCGTAGCCTCAGACTGAAGATCTTCCTGGCTATCCTGTGTGGGACGATGGTCTGCCTGATGATATCGGCTGTGATCGCCAACGGCCTCTCCCACTGGCGGATCAAGGAGTTCCTGCACGAGGATTGGTGGGGGGACAGACTGGACGAGGGGCCCAGCTATGTAGACGTCGCTATCTTCTTCGCCGGTTTCGTAGGTCTTATCCTGGCATTCTTTATAAGTTACTGGTTGGCTGGGCGTCTCTCCCGACCGTTGGCCGAGCTTACCTCCGCCACCCATGACATCGCCGCAGGAGACTACGGCAGCCAGGTCGAGTTGGGCAGCACCACCGAGATCGCCGAACTGGGCGAAGCGTTCAACTCCCTGTCGGAGAACCTCGAGAAGAACGAGATCCTGCGCAAGAACATGGTGGCGGATATCGCCCACGAACTGCGTACCCCCCTGGTCACTCTGCGCGGCATGATCGAAGCCCTGGAGGATGGCGTGGTCGAACCCGACACCGCTACCATCGACTCCCTCAAGGAGGACGTTCTTCTGCTCACCCGGCTGGTGGACGATCTGCAGCAGCTGGCTTTGGCCGAGGCGGGGCAGCTCGAGCTCGACCTGATGCCCGTGGATGCGGGGGAGATGATCCGGGGAGTAAGCGCCCGCTTCGAAGCCGAGCTGGCACAGAAAGGGGTGCGATGTGTGGTGGAGGTCCCCGGCGATCTTCCGCGTGTTCGCGTCGACCAGGCGCGTATCTCCCAGGTCTTAAGCAACCTCGTAAGGAACTCTCTCATGCATGCACCAAAGGGCGGCGACATCACCGTCGAGGCAGCACCGGCGGGAAGCGAGGTGGTCTTCGCGGTCCGCGATACCGGTCCGGGCATCGCGGAAGACGAATTGCCCTATATCTTCGAGCGCTTTTACCGCACCGACCATTCCCGAGCGCGGGCTACCGGCGGGGCCGGGCTCGGCTTGAGCATCGCCAAGAGCCTTGTAGAAGCCCATGGCGGGCGCATCTGGGCCGAGAGCGAAAAGGGGGTGGGGACGGTGGTCCGCTTTACCGTTCCCATCTACTCCGGCTGAAAGGCGACCTGTATTGTATGGATTTATCTGACGGCCTGCCCCAGAAGGGTATGCCGGTAGGGAGCGACCCTTGCTTCCTTCAGCCCCGTCTTCGTCAAGAGCGCTTCCAGTTCTTCCACACCGAAAGGACCGTGCGCCTCCTCTCCGTGCCGGTGTTTCATGAGCAGTCTTACGGGCCGTGTAGCCCGGAAGTCGGAGAGTGCCATGCGGCCGCCCGGCTTGAGCACGCGTGCCCATTCCGTGATACAGGCTTCAGGATCGGACAGCTCATGCAGCACGTTGTTGCATACCACCAGGTCCACAGAAGCATCCTCGAGCCCGGAGGCATCCGCCGGTGCCTTGACGGCCTGGACGCGGCCATCCAATCCCGCCGTGCGTGCCCGCTTCTCCAGGCTTGCCAGCATCTCCTCGGAGAGGTCCAGACACAGCACCCTTCCAGTGACCAGTCTCGCGGCTATGGGTATGCTCAGGTAGCCGGACCCGCATCCCGCGTCAAGCACCGCCTCATCCCCTCGCAAGCCGGAGAAGACCTGCTCGAGCAAGGCCGCCCTGCTGCGTCCGAACACGACCTCGCCCCACTCGCGCCACGGGCTGGCCAGGAACCAAGCCCCCAGCTTTCCCCACCGCCCCGTCCATTGCGTCTGCGCCTGACCTTCCGCCATGGTTATCTTCCCTTCCGTTTTCGTCGCTCCGCCAGCAAGTGCAGTTTACCTATGGCTACAGGGTACCCTTTGATTGTGGAGGATCTGTGGAGGCAATATGTGCTTTAGACCAGCATCCTTTCGACGGACATCAAAGCCCTCTCCCTGATCCCCTCCGGGACCTTCACCTCGGGATTAAGCGTTTCGAGTGACTGTAGGACCTTGGATAAGGTGATCAGTTTCATGTTCGGGCACAAAGGCTCGTGCGAGGGAGGATAAAACCGCTTGTGCGGGATTGCCTTGGAGAGCGGGTGGATCATGCCTGCCTCGGTGGCAAGCACGAATTCGTCCGCCTCCGATGCGATAGCGGCTTCCTGTTCTTTCATGCGCTGCACATCCCGGGCATCGGCCATATCCGCCATGGGGCATCCGGCGTGCAGGTCCGGAAGCAGGACTATCTTTTGCGGACATAGTATGGAGGCGGTCTCGGCCATGAAGTGGACCCCACAGAAAACGATGACATCCGCCTCGGTGCGGGCCGCCTGTCGTGCCAGGCCCAGAGAGTCACCGACATAGTCACCGATGTCCTGCACCTCCGGACGCTGGTAGTTATGGGCCAGGATGACGGCGTTCCGCTTCCGCTTTGCTTCCTGGATACGCTCGACCAACGCTTCCTCGCTGAGCAGAAGCTCCTCGAAATGACCGGGCCCTTTATCCGGCGATCTTTGCCCAGTAATCATCTATGGCCCTGCGTAAGGCGTCCGCTCCCAGGTTGGAGCAGTGCATCTTGATCTCAGGCAGACCACCAAGCTCCTGCGCCACATCGTCTCTGGTTATCTCCAGGGCCTCCTCGATGGTCTTTCCCTTGGCCATCTCGCTGACCATGCTGGAGACGGCGATGGCCGCCCCGCAGCCGAAGGT
>CAYHAT010000074.1:0-11841 GCA_964354675.1 uncultured Actinomycetota bacterium
CCCCGGCATAGACTATCTTGCCCGAGAGGGCGAGGGTAAGGACGGCGTTGTCCGCGCTGGGATCCCATGCCGTGGCCATGCCCGTGCTCGTGTCCACCGCCGCGATGTATTTGCGCTTCTCTCCACCTATTGCGGTGAAGGCCCCTCCGGCATAGACGGTGGAGCCCGAGAGGGCGAGGGCGAGGACGGCGTTGTCCGCGCCGGGGTCCCAGGCGGTCGCCCTTCCCGTGGCCGCGTCTATAGCCGCGATATGGTTGCGTTGCCGCCGGCCTATCGCCGTGAACGCACCCCCGACGTAGATGGTGCCGCCCGAGACGGCCAGGGCATATACAATGTCGTTCGCGCCGGGGTTCCAGGCGGTCAGCGTGCCTGTGGATGCGTTTACCGCCGCCAGGCGGTTGCGGACCTGGCCGCCCACGGCCGTGAATTCCCCTCCCGCATAGAGGGAGCGGCGCGAGAGGGCGAGCACGCGCACGACGCCATTGGCGTCGGGGTCCCAGGCGGGGTCCACGTCGCCGCTGGCGAGGATGTGGGCCAGGCCGTTGCGTGCCACCCCTGCGATCTCGCTGAAATCGCCCCCGACGTACCAGCCGCCCGTCCCGTCGGGGACGGCGGCCAGGATGTTGCCGGTTTCCAAGCGGGGATAGGGCTCCACGGGCTCTCCAGTGGTTATATCCAGGGGAAGGCCCGCTCCCGTGCTGGGACCGACGTAGGTGAACTGACCGCCGATATAGACGGTGTCGCCATCACTGATGATGGCGATAACGACCATATTGGTCCCCCAGTTGTTGGGATTGGGTGTGGCGCTCGGCCTCAAATGCGTCATGTTTCCCCCCTTACACGGCAGTTGAGTCGTTGAATGGTTGAGTCTTCGGGTCACTTGGTCGTTGAGTCGTTGAGTCGCCCCGTTATCGCATAATCGATATTCCCCGAATACGCGGTTTATAACCATGTGGGATGGGGTCAGCCCCGGACATTGGACATTTTACACGGATGGGGTCAGGTCTTGGCATTTCATCCCTGACGGGACAAAACGCAAGACACTGACCCCCTACAACTGCGGCGCAAAACGCAAGACGCTGACCCCCTACACCTAAACCAGCATCTGACCGATGGCGCTGTTTACCAGAGTATTCATGAGTCCTTGTTCGGTACCTTCAGGGGTCAGGTCTTGGCATTTCACGCCTGCGGCGCAAAACGCAAGACGCTGACCCCCTACAACTGCGGCGCAAAACGCAAGACGCTGACCCCTACACCTAAACCAATTTCTGACCGATGGCGCTGTTTACCAGAGTATTCATGAGTCCTTGTTCGGTACCTTCAGGGGTCAGGTCTTGGCATTTCACGCCTGCGGCGCAAAACGCAAGACGCTGACCCCTGGTGACCACAGGAGGGGGTGCCCGCTGGAATTGCTTATGTCTAGCCTTCCATTCCAAGTCTAATCATAATATGTTACACTATATTCGTAATATAGGTGAATACGGTGTAATATAATGCGAATTAGACTGATCGATGAATTGGCAGCCATAGGGCCTACTTTTACTCTGGATGAGGCCAAGAAGGTGCTTGGCGGAGAGGCCAATCTGGCCGGAGATCTTCTTTACCGCTTGGAGAAGCGTGGATGGGTGGAACGCTTGGAGCGTGGCAAGTACATGATCATCCCATTAGGAGCTGAGAAGGGTAAGTACACCCTACACGAGTTTGTCATTGCCTCGAGGCTGGTTAATCCTTATTCAATCGCTTATTGGAGCGCGCTTCATCACTATGGGCTGACCGAACAGCCGCCCAGTGTTGTTTTTATCCAGACCACAGCGCGCAAGAAGAAGCAGGAACTGCGGGTGCTGGGCCTTGGATACAAGGTCGTAAAGGTAGCAGAACATAAGTTCTTCGGGTTGAGGAAGGAGTGGATCGAGGAGACGCAGATATATATAACCGATAGGGAAAAGACAATCATAGACTGCCTTGACTTGCCGCAGTACAGCGGTGGCGTCATGGAGGTTGCAAAGGCGCTCAAGCGAGGAGAATTCGATTGGTATAGGATGGCCAACTATTTAGATCGATTCGGAAACACCGGGGTCAATCGCCGCCTCGGCTATCTCTGTGATCATCTTGGATTGAAGGTAGATCTGCCGCCTATCGAGACTAGGAATTATCTACTGCTTGATCCCACCATGCCCAGGGATGGAAAGCCTAATGCACGTTGGAGAATCATAGTCAATCTGGATGAAAAGAGCATGGGGGAGATGGAATGATCAACACACTTGAAATACGTGAAAAGGCGAGAGAACTATCTCTTCCGGAGACAACCATCCAGCGGGACTATGCACAGAACTGGATTCTCAAGCATCTTGACGCATTAAGGTTGGTGCTCAAGGGCGGGACAGGCATTAGAAAGGTCTATATAGAGGATTACAGGTTCTCCGATGACCTCGACTTTACCTTGCTCGAGGAAAGAGGCTTCATGGATGTCAAGGAGGCGCTCGTCAATGCATCAGAAAAGGCCAGAGAGGAGAGCGGTATCTCTTTCGAAAGCGATATCGGCTTAAAGGAGAACATTAACGGCTTTGAGGGCATTTCCAGATTTCGCATGCTTAGGCCCGCGGCGCCTCCCATCAACATCAAGATCGACCTGACACTTCCATCGAAAGAGCCCATATTGCTCGAAGCAAGCCGCCGGGAGATCATACATCCTTACTCCGATTCATTAGAGGCAAGCGTGAGTTGCTATAGCCTCGAGGAGATCATGGCCGAAAAGATAAGGACCGTCTTCGAGCGAACACGACCTAGAGACATCTACGACATCAACAGGCTGAGAGCTTTGGTCAATATGGACGATGTCCTGTCGATTCTGCCTGAAAAATTTGCATTGAAGGGGATAGAACCCGGTATCGAAGAGCTTGTGGAGAGAAGAGGTAAATTCGCAGGGGCTTGGAATAGCTCACTCCATCATCAAATAAGCGATTTACCGTCCTTCGAGGGAGTCTTCGATGCCTGCACCCTGTTTCTCAGAGAACTCGATTTCAGCCGATAATCTTGAGACTAACGGGTAGGGTTTCACAATATTCAACCGAATAAGTATGTTTAGCTCGAGATAAATAGGTATGAAAATAGTTTCATCAGCTGGTTCAATCATGAAAAATATTGCTTTGCTGAAACGACTTATTCGGGTGCCCAGTACACATCTATGCCTCCTATAATCTAGTGACCACAGGAGGGGTGGGGCACCTAACCTGGCATCCTTGAATATTGCCGCTAGAAAGTATAATATGTTAGATAATAATAATGCTAAAAGGATTATAATGTGAAAACAAAAAGAACTATACTTTCTGAAAAAGAAGCGGAATTCATCGACGGACTAGTCGCCAAATACGGCGTCATCGTCGACTTCGACCAGATATATGCGGAGCTGTCCGGCAGCATGAGCCGCCAGGCCGCTGCGAACCTTGTCAGCAAGCTTTGCCGTAACGGCTGGCTGGTGCGGCTCAAGAAAGGCTTCTATTATATCGCCGGCAGCGAATCCAGAGGCTTCGCCGCGATTCCCGTCTATAAAATAGCCCAGATCTTCGTTGATGAATCCTATGTCTCCTTCGAGGCCGCGCTGCAGTTCCATGGCCTTTTCGACCAGCATTTAGGATCAGTGATCAATGTCTCCCTGAAGGTGTACGATACACGCGAGTTTCAGGGCATAAGGTACGAATATGTAAAGACGAAGGGCGCCCTTTTCTATGGATTCCAGGAGGAGCGCGTGGAGAGCTTCGTGGTAAGGATAGCAAGCGTGGAAAAGGCGTTGCTGGACCTGCTCAACTACCGAAGGTCAGCCTATTCCGTCGATTTGGTACTCGAGAAATTGCAGGCGAGCTCGGATGATATCGACCTCGGGAGGTTTCATGAGTACTGCGCGGGACAAAGCTTGACTGTGCGGAGGATTGCGGGATTGCTCATGGACAAGGCGGGCCTGGACTCGGGGCCTGTCTATGAGACGGTGATGGATAAAGCAAGCGTCAGCTTTACGTTAAGAAACAGCGGCACGTTCAACGCCAAGTGGCGGCTTTATGTCCCCGCCCGGCTGGTTACATAGCACTGTGCGAGGCGGTGTGGCGCCATGCGAATCGAGTTATTGACCCGGAGGGAACTGGAAGTTATAAACAGGCGAAGCCACCGCTACCCCCTTCATGTCGCGGAGAAGGATTACCTGCTGAGCGTCGTGTCGAAGATAATCGCAGGCTCGGAACTGCGCGAAAGGATGGTCTTCAAAGGCGGGACGGCGCTGCATCACTGCTACTTGCCTAACCTCAGGTTCTCAGAGGATCTGGACTTCACCTATACAGGCGACCATCCAGGGGAAAGGGCAGAGATACTGCGTGAGATGGAGCAGATGCTGGGAGAGCACGATTTCCTCGAGGTGAGGAAGTCGCGTGCATCGGACCATACGATAAAGATAGAGAGGCTCTCTTTTACCGGCCCCCTGGGGCAGCCCAACTCCATGAAGGTTGAGGTGGACATTGACCAGGTGGTCATACTGCCGCCGCGGGAGATCGCCTACGACAACGTATGGAGGGTGGATGCCAGGGTAATGGTCATGGATATAAGGGAGATATGCGCCGAAAAGATAAGGGCGGCGAACGAGCGCGCCAGGTACCGTGATTTTTATGACCTCTACATGATCCTGAATAGCTTCGAAATGGATATGGGAGAGGTGGGGGAGCTGATAGCACGTAAGGAATCGAGGGCACCGCTGAGCAAGGGCTCGATAGAGGCCAATTGGAGGGTGGCCTTGGGTGAAAAAGAAAAGGATGGCTCCCGCGTCTTCTACCTGAAGGTAGTACCGGACTCACGCATAGAAGACATGCTCGATTACCTCTAGGCACTGGGATCATGCCTTTCACAAGGTCACCAATACCCGACCGATGACGCTGATCACCGGTTGCATCCCCACCCATGAATACGAGACCACACCTAAGAAACATCAACGCCAGATCCTCGTGACCACAGGAGGGGTCTCTGATGACCTCGACTTTACCTTGCTCGAGGAAAGAGGCTTTATGAATGTCAAGGAGGCGATCACCAATGCATCAGAAAAGGCCAGAGAGGAGAGCGGTATCTCTTTCGAAAGCGATATCGGCTTAAAGGAGAACATAAACGGCTTTGAGGGCATTTCCAAATTTCGCATGCTTAGGCTCTTGCTTATCTTCATACATGTGTATATATTTCTTATTAGTGCTATATATAGCCTTTTGGAGGAATAGAATGCGTTACCTGGAGCTCAGGGAATCGCTTAGGGGCTTCACCGTCTTTTCGCTAAGCGACATCAGAGCGATCGATAGTTCGTTTCACCGCCGCCGGCTGAACGAGTGGCAGGAGAAAGGGTACATTCGGAAAATCGTAAAGGGCTATTATACGTTTTCCGACCTGGAGTTGAACGAGAGCGCACTCTTTGAGATCGCCAATCGTATCTACTCACCATCATATATCTCACTTGAGATGGCCCTCTCCTATTACCACCTGATCCCGGAGAGCGTCTATGGCGTAACCTCGGTTACAACGCGCAAGACTTACCGGTTCAAGACGGGAGTGGCCGAGTTTACCTATCGCACGGTGAAACCAGTGCTCTTTTTCGGCTACGAGCTCGTCAGATACGACAGCAAGGTCTTCAAGATCGCCGCGATCGAGAAGGCAATACTCGATTACCTCTATCTGATGCCGCACCTGAGGACGGAAGATGATTTCCAAAGTCTACGGCTTGATAGGGATATGTTCTTCGAACAGGTAAGCGAAGAAAGGATGGACGGATCCCTCGCCCTTTTCGCCAGTAAAACTTTGACCAGGAGGGTCCGCACCCTATGGAGGTTTCTTGAAAATGCTTGACCTCGCACAGATAGAGTCGTTCTATCCGGAATCCCTGCGACCCTTCAAGCGGAATCTCCTGCGCGAGTATTTTCAATACAAGATCCTGGAGACGATCTACGACTCGGAGTTCGGAGCGAAGCTGGTATTCATGGGCGGGACCGCTATCAGGATTGTCCATGCCAACACCCGGTTCTCGGAGGATCTGGATTTCGACAACCTGGGCCTGAGCCAAGATGAATTTGGAAGCTTGATAAAGCTGATCCAGAGAAGGCTCGAACTCGAGGGGTACGTGGTCGAGTTCAAGAACGTTTTCCGGAAGGCTTATACGTGCGAGATAAAGATACTGGGCGTGCTTTTCTCATACGGTCTTTCCGGACACAGGCAAGAAAAGCTCCTCATTAAACTGAATGCGGGGGCGCAGGAGTTTTCATATTTGCTTGATAAAATCATCCTGAACAAGTTCGACGTATTCCTGCGCGCCAACGTGGTGCCGGTAGATATCCTGCTGGCCCAGAAGATATATGCGGTTTTCAACCGTCGCAGATCTGTGGGCAGGGATTTTTACGATATCGTTTACCTGCTGGGCAAGGCCAAGCCTAATATTGATTACCTGCGGTCCAAACTGAAGATCAAGGATGACGCTGATCTTAAGAGAAGGCTGCTGGAAAGGTGCGGGGAATTAGATTTTAAGGTATTGGCCAGGGAGGTTGAACCGTTCCTGTTCATGCCCGCTGACGCCAAGAAGGTTCTCGGTTTTTACCAATATATCGAAGGGATAGAATTCTAGGGCACCAGAATATTCCACGATTTGATCAACAAATAGTAAATAGAGATGAGTGCAAGCGAGGAAAACTCAGAGCAACTCAGAACAACCGAAATCAACCATGTTTTCCGGACTGTAAACCCGTTAGACCAGCAACCTATGCTTGACCAATGCCCCGGGAATAATTGTATGTAAGTAATTTCATCAGCTGGTTCAATCATGAATTTTAATGCCGAAATACCCATGAGAGACAATATTTCTAAGCCCCATCATTCTTCCCCATGGTATGTTGGGATACCCGGACCTGATTTCGAGCGGAATATTTCTGGAAGCCTCGCCAACTATCTCCAAGTTTCTGAGAACCGCGTCTACAGTTAGGTCCCCGTAGTGACAAAAGGGCAGGGGTATCCGCCCTGCTTCCTTTGTTCTCCATTGGTATGTTTTACTAAAGGCTCGTGTGGGGATACTCCACTTAAGGGCTAAATCGGGGACTATCATACCTTTAGCGGTGCTTGCCGTCTTTGCCTTGTGCTGGAAAGGGGGGTGATCTGATACTTCAATCACGCTTGTTTTATGGTTCGGAAGGGTTCGCGTTCAGAAAAGAGGTGTTTGCGATGATGGTCATGTCGATACTTACTTACCCGTTGAAGTCCTCAACCGAGGTGGGAAAGAAGTTCATGGAGGCCCTGAAAAAAAACCCAGCACCCGACTACGTTAATCGCTTGGAGATCTATGTGAGGTATGGCGGCAAGGGTATTCAGGCGTTCTCACCCACCGATATCACGAAGGGAAAAGAGGATGAGGGCATCAAATGGCTGGTGGAGTGGTACGTTCAGTTCTACGAGATCGAAGGCGTCGAGGTTGAGCTGCCGGTAGTCCTGACCGCAGCGGAAGCCCTGCCCATGATCGGTATGTCTATGTAGCTTCAGCTTACAACGACCTAACTGGTAGAGAACGGATGGCCCTCACCGAAGCGGGGGCCATCTCTCTACTCCACCACGAGGAGAAAGAAAGCCCGCCCCCGGGTTTCGACCCTGAAGGAGAATATTGCTTTGCTGAAACAACTTGTTCGGGTGCCCAGCACAAATCTATGACCCCCATAATTTAATGACCACAGGAGGGGTGTCTCGTTAAAACATGGGATTTAAGACCCCTCGGGATAACCCGTGAGGGTTCGACTCCCGCCCCTAACACCATGCTTGACAACTTATATAAATATGATATTATTTATTGTACTATTAAGTATAAATATTATACTGCTAGGAAGAGCTGGTTTTCGGTCTGGAAAACGACCAGGAAAGTGCAATGCTGTCGACCCTCATCACCTCAAGAGCCAGGGTGGAACTGATAACCTGGTTTGTCACCCATCCAGGTGAGCGAACCCACTATAACGAGCTTATAAGGATCCTGGATGCGAACCCCCCTTCCATCCATAGGGAACTTAAGAAGCTGGAGAGCGCTGGTTTTCTGCGAAGCAGCAGGGAGGCAAACGTCAAGTTCTACTGGGTAAATCAGGGATTCGCGTTATACCCGGAGATCAAATCCATCGTAATGAAGACCGTCGGGCTGGGGGACATCCTGCGGAGTGAACTGTCCGGAGTCCGGGAGATCGACGTTGCCTTCATATATGGTTCGGTAGCCCGGGACCTGGAGGACGCTGCTTCCGATATCGACCTGATGGTTATCGGGGGCGTCGGAGTGGATGCTCTTCATAGCGCGGTTGCGGAATGTGAAAAATCACTGGGGCGTGAAGTTAATTATTCGATCTTCGATGCGGCCGAGTGGCGACAGCGGTTGGTGAAGAAAGACCCCTTTTTGACGGACGTTATGAAGAACCCCAAGATATTCATCATCGGAGACGAGGATGCCCTACGAAGACTTACTAAAACAAAGGGCGATTGAGCCCGTCGAGGTATCACGAAGAGAGATTGTAGAGCACCTGCGGGCGGCAAAGCGCGATATCTCCACATCTCTCCGTGTGATATCGATCGACCGGGACTGGGCTTTCAATATCGCCTATAGCTTCCGGAGCCTTTCTAACCCAGAACCACTAAAAGACCGGCTTGAAGCGGTTGTAGCTATGCACATGAAGGTTGCGGCGGCTTGTTGACAGGACGAATCCATGGAGGCAGAAACCCTATCTGGCAAGCTCGCTTGTTTGTCACATGGACGGACAGGAATCGTTGTTCCGATCGAATAGCTCTGGAAAGCTAAGGGGGTTCCATGATGGTCAAGCCCAGGCTCGTTTCTGACGAACGGACCGAGGATGAGTTGACATTGGAAGCATACGATCACATGCAGAGGAGGTTCAGGGATAAAGGCTGGCTAGGGACCGAGCAAGTCGTCAAGGCGGGGATAGACAATGGCTTAGCTCTCGAAGTAGGTCCCGGTCCAGGTTACCTCGGGCTGGAATGGTTGAAGAAGACAGAGGGAACCACCCTGAAGGGACTGGATATAAGCCCGAGCATGGTAGATATCGCCATGAGTAACGCAGAGGAATACGGCCTGCAGGAGAGGGCATCCTTCGAATTGGGAGACGCCCTGCATATGCCCTTTGAAGACGCCGCTTTCGATGCGTTGTTCTGCAGCCTCTCGATGCACGAATGGTCCGACGCTAAAGGGATCCTCAACCACGGGGGTCACTAGTGCCCATGGGTAGCCCGTCTTTTCACTATCTCCCATCCCCGCTTGCCTGGAAAGGTTAGAACTGAACGGTTTGGGGTAGATAGAGCCTGTAGTAAACAGCACGAAGGGATTTACAAATATGTCCTTGAATTCCGCTCTTGGATATTATTCCATATCGTCCTGATTTGTTCATGAACGTCGGGCGCGCATTGACCGGGGGGTGAAGGGGATGGCTGTAGGCAATAAAGAAAACGGTTCGCGCCGCAACCGGCGGCGGATGGCTTCGCTCAAGCTGATGATGGTACTGCTCTTGTCGCTGCTTGTCCTGCCGCTGGCGACGGCGGGTGTGCATGCGGCGCCGGGGGGCATAGCGCTGGTCTCCACGAATGCAGCGGGGGTATATGCGAATGATGATAGTGTCAGTGGGCGGATATCCTCTGACGGAAGGTATGTGGCCTTCGTCTCAACATCCACCAACCTAGTCTCCCCGGCAACCGCGGGGCAGGAGGTCTTCCGCAAAGACCTGCTCACCGGAGAGGTACAGTTGGCCTCCGCAAATGCGGCAGGGTTGCAGGGAAACGGTATCTCAAATGATCCGGCTATCTCCCCTGACGGCAGGTATGTGACTTTTCAGTCTCAGTCCACCAACCTGGTCACCCCGAGTACCACGGGCCAGGAGGTCTTCCGCAAGGACATGCTCACAGGTGAGGTAAGGCTGGTCTCCGCGAATGCGGAAGGAGCGGAAGGGACTGCCACCTCATACTCCGGGACTATCTCCCCTGACGGCAGGTACGTTGCTTTTCATTCTTTCTCCGCCAACCTGGTCACTACAGCCATCTCCTTCACCCAGATCTTCCGCAAAGACCTGCTCACCGGAGAGGTCATGCTGGTCTCCGCGGATGCGGCGGGGACACCGGGGGATGACTTCAGCCAGATCGCTTCCATCTCCTCCAATGGAAGGTACGTGGCCTTTTCCTCCTACGCTTCTAACCTGGTCACCCCAGCTACCGGGGCACTACAGGCCTTCCGCAAGGATATCTTGACCGGTGAGATCAGGCTGGTCTCTTCGGATGCGGCAGGGGCGGAAGGGAACGGTACCGCATCCTTCCCATCTATCTCCGATGATGGCAGGTTCGTGGCTTTTCATTCTACGTCCACCGAACTGGTCACACCGAATACCACGGGTCAGCAGGTCTTCCGCAAGGACATGTTGACCAGTGAGGTCAGGCTGGTTTCGGCGGATGCGGCGGGAGCACTGGGAAACGGTACCTCATCCTCTGCGGCTATCTCCTCCGACGGCAGGTACGTGGCCTTTCAGTCTGCATCCACCAACCTGGTCACCCCGAATACCACAGGCCAACAGATCTTTCGCAAGGACATGGTGACGGGGGAGATATTACTCGCCTCGGCGACCACGGCAGGCGTACAGGGGAATTTTAATAGCTCTCGGTCCTCCATTACCTCAGACGGCAGGTACGTGGCCTTCCAATCAACCGCCACCAATCTGGTGGCCCCGGCCACCACCGGAGTTCAGATCTTCCGCAAGGAACTCGCCGCCCCCTACTACTTCTACTTCGCTGAAGGGTATACAGGTTCGGGCTTCCAGGAGTACCTGTGCCTGGGCAACGCCTCGGCAGCCGCCATCACGGTGAAGGCGACCTACCTCTTCCGGGACGGCACCACCAAGGAGGAGACCTACGGCCTCATGGGCAACTCCCGCCGCACCGTGAACGTGAACGCCGTGGTGGGCCCGGACAAGGAGGTCTCCATAAGGTGCGAGTCGGAAAGCGCCTTCATCGCGGAGCGGCCCATGTACTTCGACTACCAGGGGAAGTGGACGGGGGGACACGACGCCGTGGGGGCGACAGCCCCTGCCCTGGCCTGGTACTTCGCCGAAGGCTATACAGGGGCGGGATTCGACGAGTGGATCTGCGTACTCAACCCCGGTGACCTCCCCGCCAACCTCACCTTCTTCTTCCAGACCCAGGAGGAGGGGGAGAAGAAGGTGGAGGGGTTCAGTGTGGGGGCGCATACCCGCCAGACCTTCAAGGCCAACCAGCTCCTGGGTGGAGGTTCCTTTCAGACCTCCCTCCGCCTGACCTCCGACCACCCGGTGGTGGCCGAGCGGCCCATGTACTTCTCGTATTCCGGCACCGCCGGATATGGCTGGACCGGGGGGAGCTGCGTCATGGGGGTGCCCCTGCTCTCCAGTTCCTACTACTTCGCGGAGGGGACCACCCGGGCTGGCTTCGAGGAGTGGATCACCCTGCAGAACCCCGGGACGGCAGATATCACCGTCCACGCTACCTACAACCTCGGCTCGGGGACCCCGGTGACCAAGGACTACGTGGTGCCCGCGGGCAAGCGCTCCACCATCTTAGTCAACTCACCCGAGGTCGGGGTGGGTCCGGAGAAGGACGTCTCGGTTCTTCTGACCTGTCCTTCCCCGTTCTTAGCCGAGCGCCCCATGTACTTCGACTACCAAGGCCTGGGCAACCATGGATGGACAGGGGGACACTGCGTCATCGGGGCCACCGCCCCGGCGGCCGAATGGTTCTTCGCCGAGGGCTACACCGGCTCGGGCTTCGAGGAGTGGCTGTGCATCC
>CAYHAT010000075.1:0-5999 GCA_964354675.1 uncultured Actinomycetota bacterium
GCTCGAGGTCGACCCTGAGAGCGCCTATCTGCACGGCGTGCGTGGTCGGGCTTATATAGAGCTGGAACAATACCAGCCAGCCCTGGACGATCTCAACTGGGCTGTCGTTCTCGACCCCGAGGACTCTTATTATATCGAGGACCGCGGCTGGGCCTACTATGAACTGGAGCAGTACGACAATGCTATCGCGGATTTTACTAAGGCCATCGAGCTCGACCCGGAAAACGACGAAGCCTACTACGGGAGGGGCTTGGCCTATAACGATACGCATCAATACGAGAAAGCAATACCCGATTTCACCGCGGCCATCGAGATCTATCCGGATTACGGTTGGGCGTACGAGGAGCGTGGCTGGGCCTACGACAAGCTGGGCCAGTACGACAAGGCCATAGCCGACGCCAACAAAGCCCTCGAGATCAATCCGGAGGATTACCGCGCTTACGTGACCCGCGGATACGCCTACAACGAGTTGAAGCAGTACGACCTGAGCATAGCGGACAACAACAAGGCCATCGAACTCGCCCCCGAATACTCCTCGTCCTACAACAACAGGGGGATCGCCTACGACGCATTGGGCCAGAATGACCTGGCGATGGCGGATTACAACAAGGCCATCGAACTTTACGGATACGATCCGTTGCAGTATTACAACCGGGGCAACCTTTACCTGGAGTTGGGGCAGCGCGATCCAGCGATCGCCGACTACAAGAAGGCGGTTGAATTGGACCCCAACTACGAAGATGCCAGGCAAGCTCTCAGAAACCTGGGAATCCCCGGCTATTAAGACACCTGGGGTCAGCCCGGAACCTGTCGCGAGGAGCGCAGCGACGTGGCGGCTTTCCACATCGGGCGCCGACCCTCCACACCGGGGGTCATCCCGCGTCGGTCCTATGGACTACATGGGGTACTGCCACCCAAGCCGCCTTCCGGTTCATTCGTACATGGTGTCGATGATCTCGCGATACCTCTCGTCTATCACCCTCCGTTTAACCTTGAGGGTATAGGTCATCTCACCGGACTCGGCGGTGAACTCCTGCGGCAGCAGGGCGAACTTCTTCACGCGCTCGAAGTTGTCCAGTCCACCGTTGACCTTATCCACGATCCCCTGGAACAGCTCCTCGATCGCGGGCTTCTCTACCATCTCCGCGGGGCCTGTAAACTCGATACCGGCCTTGGAACAATAGCTCGCGAGCTCGGCGAACGCAGGCACGATGAGCGCGGAGACGAACCGCTTCCCCTCGGCGATGACCGCCGCCTGTTCCACCAGGCGGTTCAACTTGAGCTGGGTCTCGATCTTCTGGGGAGATATGTTTTTGCCCCCCGAGGTGACCAGGATGTCCTTCTTGCGGTCGGTCATAAAAAGATATCCATCCTTGTCCAGGCAGCCGAGATCCCCGGTATGTAGCCAGCCGTCCTTCAGGGTCTCCGCGGTATCCTCCGGCAGCCCATAATAACCCTTCATCACGATATCGCCCTTTACCAAGATCTCCCCATCCTCGGCGATGGCCACATCGACTCCCGGATAGGGATGTCCCAGGGTCCCGGGCATGAAATCGTCCAGGGTATTGAGCGTCACCGTGCAGGTCGCCTCGGTCAATCCGTATCCATGCATGATCGGGATGCCGATAGCGCGGAAAAAGATATCGATATCCTCCTGCAGATGGGCGCCCCCCGACGCGAAGACCCGCATCCTGCCGCCGAAGAGCTCCCTCAGCTTGGCATAAACGAGCTTGTCGGCAAGGCGGTACTGCATGAGTAGAAACGGTCCAGGTTTGCGGTAATCCCGCCTGCACAGGACGACCTTGGCCCCTACCTTCTCCGCCCAAGCGAAGATCCTGCGCTTGGATGGGTGCCCGGCGCTGACGTTATCGTGGATGGCGGCGTAGATCTTCTCGAACATGCGCGGCACCCCGCACATGGCGGTGGGCTTCACCAGCTGCACGTCCCCGAGTACGGTATCCATGCTCTCGGCGTAAGCCACCGTTCCGCCCGCCATGGCGTTCATGTAATGGACTACTACCCGGTCGAGCACATGGCTGGTGGGAACGAATGAAAGGCCCACGTCATCATCCTTGAGGCCCACGATATCCAGGCCGCAGCGGGCGTCGTGGATTACGTTGCGATGGGTCAGCATGACTCCCTTCGGCTCCGCCGTCGTCCCGGAGGTATAGACGATGGTGACGACATCGTCCCCGTCTATTTCCTCCCTGCGGCGCAGGACCTCCCGTTGCAGCGGTTCGCTCTCTCCCCTTGCGAGGCACTGCTCGATATCGAGGACCATGTCCTCTCGGCCTTCTGCGATGCGGCTGGGCGCCAGGATCTGCTTCAGCTCGGGCAAGGCCTCCATGATGGAGAGAACGGTATCCAGCTGACCCTCGTCACCCACCATGATCGCCTTGGCCCCGGAGTCCCTGAGGATATATTCAACCTGGGGTGCGGAGCTCTTGAAATATATGGGAACGACCACCGCCCGCACCGCCAATGCGGCCAGGTCGGTGTAAGCCCACGCGGGGGAGTTGTAGCTGTAGATGGCTACACGGTCGCCTTCCGCGATCCCCAGGTCCACCAGGCATCCAGCCAGGGCGCTGACCGACCGGCCGAAATCCCTCCACGAGATGTCCTTGTATTCGCCCTCGACCTTCCTTTTCAGCGCGGTGATTTCCCCCTTCTTCTCCACTTGCTGGAAAAAGATGCTCGCCAGGTTCTCGCCCATTTCACCCTCCCAGGATCAATACGCCTACGGGTAATCGACATCATCCAGGATACCGGCATGATACATGGCCAATTGCACCAGCTTGGGGAGCTTCTCCTGGTAATCGCCCAGGACCATCATCTTCTGGGGGTAGGGAGACCCCGCGCCGTGTAACCCCATGGTCAGCAGGTCGGCGGCGAAGGTGCCCAGGGACATGCACTCGACCAGGCGCACCATGCGCATGCGGTGCTCGGTGGGGATATGCGACGCGCCCCGCAGGTACTTCTCGATGAATCCCCCCACCTCCTCGTTGCGCAGGTCCATCTCACTGGGCATGGTGGCCACCAGCCCCCCGCATATATCCTGGGCGATGCGGCACATGAGGAAAGGCAGCTGAGTGGCGTTGTACTTGGCCACGCCCCCAAGGACATAATCCGCAAAGAAGATGCCCGAGGGCGTCGCCCTGCCCTTGAGCATGGAGGCCAACCCTAACCCGTAGAGGGTTTCGCTCATGATGATCAGGTCGGCGATCTTGTCCCAGATGATCTTATCCCGGGCTACCCCGTTGGCCTCGGCCATGGCCACGGCCGCGCCTACGGCTACGTCCCCCACTCCCGCGCCCGCCACGCCGTAGGATGAACGGTGCCCGATGGCGAAGCGGTTGACCAGCGGCCAGGTGAACTCTATCTCCCCGCAGAGGAAGACCCTTTCCCAGGGGACGAAGACGTCCTCGAAGACCATCAGGGTCTCACAGCCTCCGAACCTGGACAGCCCCAGGTCGATCGATGCCCCCTCTTCGAGTTTGCGGGTATCGGAAGGCTGGCGCCCGTAGATGTGGTAGAGGCCGGGGGCGTCCACGGGGAGGGAGAAGCATATGGCGTAATCCTTTTCCTCCTCCCGCATGCCGCGTGTGGGCATGACCAGGTGCTCGTTGCAGTTGACCGCGCCGGTCTGGTGGGCCTTGGCTCCACGCACCACCACCCCCTCGGCGTTCCTCTCCACGATATGCAGATACATATCCGGGTCGTCCTGCTGGGAGGGGCGCTTGGAGCGGTCGCCCTTTACATCGGTCATCGCCCCGCTCACCGCCAGGTCGTTGTCCTCAACGTTGCTGAGCCACTGCCTGAACCTCTCGAGATAGGAGGTGCCGTGAGCTTCGTCCGCCTCGAAGGCCACGCTGTACACGGCGTTGATGGCGTCCAGCCCGGTGGATCGCGGGCAACCCGCGGCCGTTTTCGTGGCGAGGTGGCGTTCCATCTCACCCCTGGCGACCAGGTCGTCGATGCTCATGTGCAAGGCGTTGTAGCGGTTTATAGGCTCTCCTGAGAGATGCGACTCGGTGTTGGCCACCCGCTCCTCCCGCTTACGTTCGGCCAACACATAACTCTCGGCGATAGCATTGACCGCCGGCCGGTTGATGGGATGATCGACGATGTCCTCCACGCGCTCACCCAGGATGAACGCGTTAGGCTTCCCCTTTCTGATGCTCGCTATATACTCGTCTTTTGTATGCAGCGCCATGCGTGCCACCTCCTCCAAGACAGCGATCGGGTTGATAGACCTAATCTAACACAGGCAGGCGAATAGGCCGGCATTATCCATAAACTACCTTCATGCGCGATATCGGTAACACACCTACTCGGTGAGCTCTCTCCAGTCCCGGGGCATGCCCAGCTGCAGGAGGAAGACCTCCTCCGTGCCGGGGTCGCGGTTCCAGTTACAGGCCCAGACCATCCGCGAGCCGTCGTTGCTCAATGCCCCATGCGTCTCCTCCCAGTAGGCGTCGGTGGTGTTATACGTTTTAGAAAGATAGAAGGCGCGGGGTTCATCAGGGTCCAGCCTGACGAGCACGTTGGTGCGGTCCAGCCAGTTACGTTCCGGGACGCCGGGCTCGATATGCATGCTCACCAGGCAGTATCCATCCGCGTTGCATGAGATATGCACGCCGGATGAAAGACCCATAGGAGATTCGCTGTCGTAGAAAAGCCGTAGAAGCGGGATGCGGTTAGTCCCCTCATAGCTACCTCCCGCCTCGAGGATGGGCTCCGTATCCGGGCTCAGGGGAAGCATGTCGACAAAGTCGGTCTGGCTGTTCTGCATGACCACCACCTCGCTGCCGTTCACGTCCAGCCCCACGTCGGCGTGGGAGGTGGTGTAGTCGATGCGGTGGAACTCCCGCAGCCGGCGGTCCGCCATGGTCAAGCCCACGATATTGCCGGAGTTGCCGTCCATGCCCCCGATGAGCACCCAGCTACCCAATGGCGACATGCCCACCCAGTCGATGTCGCTCTCACCGGGCTGGACTTCATAGAGGCCGAGCACCTCGTCTCGTTTCCGGTCCCAACAGAGGATGTAGCGAGGACGGTAGTCCTCCTCCGAACCCTGCAAGATAAGCGCCCAGTAACGCTGGTCGTAAGAGGCCTCTCCCTCGTCCCGCATGGTGACGCGGTAGAGGTCAGGCTCGGCGGCCAGGATGGGGGCGATGGCCGGGTCGTTCGAGAAGTCCTTCACCACTTCCCTCTCGCCGGTGACCACATCGTCCCTTACGATCTGAAACCCGCTCAACCCCCAGAGCAGTTCCGGGTCGCCCCGGTCCCACCGGGGCTCCGCCAGGTCGGTGGTATAGGTGACGAGGTTGTCGGGTTGGTTATAAGGGAAGGACCCGGTCAAATAGATGGCGTAGTCACCCGAGTCCGTGACGAGCAGGATCATGGACCCATCCGCGTTGAAGGGATCGAAACGCGAATACTCGTGCCTGCCGTTGATGCCGTCGGCCTCGGTGACCTTCGTGAGCAAGGTGGAGAAACATGCGTCCTCGAAGGCGACCCCCGTCCCCGGCATGGGCATCTCGGGTTCCGGATATATGGGATTGTCACCGCATAGGGGGTCGGGCACCTCCACGAATGTGAAACCGGGCGGGTATTCCGCGCCGGTATTATTGACCAAGGTGTGACCTTTGCCACCCGCGCCCGGAGCTTCGTCCTCCCCATCACCGCACCCAACACCCAGGGAAAGCAGGATCACCGTCAAGGTCACGAGGACGCTGGTGAGAACCGCTTTTTTCATGACAATACCCCCAGGGCGGCCGAGCCAGTAGCCTGCCATAGGAATATCATATATCCATTTCACCGGCGGGGACATCGCAGCTCGGCCGGCCTTTAAAACCTTTGTATTATCCATCCCTTTGATATCTAATAAGGGGAAAGGATGGTTACCGGTTAAGGGGGTAGAATTCAATGGTTGAAGCGATGACTAACGACGACCTGTACATCCGCTTGCGCGAGTTCATAGACAGGCTTCCCAGTGG
>CAYHAT010000075.1:6099-11788 GCA_964354675.1 uncultured Actinomycetota bacterium
GTGGTGCCGGTCAACTCCTCCATTGACGCGACACACGCAGTGGCCGGTTACGACCGTGTGCGGGAGTTGGCGCGCAAGTACGATGACATCGCGGTGATGCCGTGCATCTGCCGCCAGGAGAAGGGACTGCTGGGGGAGGAGTGCAAGCGTCCCCACGAGGTCTGCCTGACCTTCGGGGTAGGGGCACAGGTCATGTTGGACAACGGCATCGCCAGAAGAATAGACATGTCGGAAGCCATGCGTATCCTCGACCAGGCGGAGGAGGCGGCGTTGGTCCTGCAGCCGTCCAACTCACAGGATATCATCAATATATGCTGCTGCTGCTCCTGCTGCTGCGGGGTCCTGCGCCTGCTTAAGATGGAGAAGAGGCCGGCCGACCACGTGCAGTCCCCATTCTACGCGCGCATCGACCCCGGCCTCTGTACCTCGTGCGGTACCTGCCTGGAACGGTGCCAGATGGATGCACTCATAGAGAACGAGGAGGCAACGGAGGTCGACCTGGCCCGCTGCATCGGATGCGGGCTATGCGTGGCCACTTGTCCGGAAAGCGCGATAGCGATGGTCCAGAAACAGGGCGTCCAGAAGCCGCCCTCCAACTACTTCCACAACCTGACCACCGTTGCCAAGGGACGCGGATTGCCCTTCGGGAACCTGAGCCCGGTGATGAAGATGACCAACCTGCCCCTATTGCTGAAGGTACTGCCATATCTTTACAAGACCGGCCTGGTCACGCCCATTGTAAACCAGCTGGCCAAGAGAGGATGGGTATAGATAAGACTTTACCTCTCCGTCGCCTTGCGGGCGCCGGGTAAGGAGGTTGCTATCTTGGCGGATCCACCATGCGGCAGCGGAGACAATGGGGACAATACACGGATTGCCCGGTCTAAAGAGCAAGCCAGGGATAACTACAATCGCATGAGCAGGTTTTACGGCCTTCTCTCCGCCGGGAGCGAAAAAAAGTTTGTGAAGGCCGCCATCGAGGGATTCCTCAAACCCGAGGAGGGAGAATACATACTTGAGCCGGGGTTCGGCTCGGGGCAGGTGCTCGCCGCCCTGGCCGAGATGGTGGGTGATGAGGGCAAGGTCTACGGCATAGACATCTCAGACGGCATGGTGGAGGTCACGCGGAAGCGGTTGGAGCGCAAGGGTTTGGCGGGGCGGGTGGAACTCACGCGCGGTGATGCCGCCGCAGAGCCCTACCCGGATGACTTATTCGACGGCATCTTTATGAGCTTCACCCTGGAGCTTTTCGAGTCCCCCGAGATCCCGGTAGTGCTGGGGGAATGCCGGCGGGTGCTCAAGGAGGGTGGCCGCCTCTGCGTCGCTTCCATGTCAGACCAGGGGAAACAGGGGATGATGGCGAGACTCTACCTGTGGTCCCACCGCAGGTTCCCCAGTTTCGTCGACTGCCGTCCCATCTATGCCCGTGGTTTCGTCGCGGAAGCCGGTTTCCGCATAGACGGCTATCGCATCATGTCCATGTGGGGCCTGCCGGTGGAGATAGTGCTGGGGAGGAAGTGATTGGACCACGCTCATGACGCTGGACTGAGCGGCGAAGATATCCCCCGGTTCCAGCCGGCTAATAGGTTGATCGTCGCCATCGCGGCCAATACGACGTTTCTCTTGTTCGAGGTCGTGTTCGGAATATTGGCCGGAAGCCTGGCGCTGCTGGGGGACGCGGGCCATAACTTCTCGGACTCCTTCGCCCTGGTCCTCTCCCTCATCGCCGTGCGCATGATGACCAGGCCCAAGACGGAGGGGAAGACCTTCGGCTACCACCGCATGGGCATACTGGTGGCCTTCATCAACTCGCTGCTCATCATCCTTATTTGCGTGTTCCTTTTCTACGAGGCCATACAGAGGCTGGCCAATCCAGTGGATATAAGAGGCGGTGTGGTCATCCTCGTAGCCAGCCTGGGCTTCGTCATCAACGGCAGCGTAGCCCTGCTGCTGAGGAGAGGCAGGGACGACCTGAACCTGAGGAGCGCCTTCCTCCACCTGCTCACCGACGCCCTGGTCTCCCTGGGAGTGGTCGTATCGGGGATCATCGTGCTCCTCACCGGCTGGAGCTACATCGACCCGTTGATAACCATGTTCATCGGCGTCCTCATCCTGGTAAGCGCCTTCCAGATCATGAAGGAATCGGTGCATATCCTCATGGAGTCAGTGCCCCGCGGAGTCAACTTTCAAGACATCGTGGCTGACATCACCGCCATGCCGGGCGTGGTAAACGTTCACGACCTGCACATCTGGGAGATAGGCTCCCACCTCTATTCCCTCAGTGCCCATATCGTGGTCGATGACGCCAGGCTCAGTGAGTACCAGTTACTCCTGCGGGACATAAAGGACATGCTGCGCGACGAGCACAAGGTGGTCCACGTCACCCTGGAGCTGGAGACCGAGCCCTGCCCTCCCGGCGAGGAATGTCGCTTCGACCGGCCCTGATCCCGGACAACCACACGGAGAAAGGCAATGCTCCGATTGATCGCAGAAGAGAAGGTCTTCGACCCCGCGCTCAACCTTGAGCGGGACGCCGCCTATTGGAAAGAGCCAAAGGGGAACCGGGCGAGGGTCTGGAGGAACGACCGCAGCGTGGTACTGGGAAGGTTCCTCAAGCCCGAGGACGAGGTCTATCTCCATAAAGCGGAGGAAATGGGGATACCGGTGCTCAAGCGGGCCAGCGGCGGGGGCGCCGTATATCATGACCTGGGCAACCTCAACTATTCTTTTTATCTGGACAGCGGCGATCTATCCTCATCCAGTATAGGAGACAGCTTGAAGGCCCTTTCTTATCCGGTGACTGCGCTGTTGGATTCCCTCGGGTTGCCCTGGGAGTGGGTTCCCCCCAACAACGTCTACGTGGAGGGGAGGAAGATATCCGGCTCGGCCCAGGCGCGCAAGCGGGGCAGGCTGCTGCATCACGGCACCCTCCTGGTCGATTGCGACCTGGAAACCATGCGGTCCCTGCTCAAGCCGGGGGGACGCTCGAGGATAGCACCGGTCATCAATCTCGCCGAGGTAGTGCCGGGGATAGCGGTAGAACGCATGGAGACGGTGTTCGCGCAAGCCCTCTCGCAAGAAACCGGGCTGACCCCCAGGCTACGGCCTTGATATATAATTGAGCCTGGCTGTGAAGATTGCTTTCCTGTTTGTCCGGCGTTCTTGAGAAGATACAAGGCGCCAATCAATCTGAAGCCTTCAGGCGCTTTTCATAAGATCGGCTTTTCGGCGCAACATGGAACGGGTCCGGTAGATATCCTGCAAATTATACGGGTGCGGAGGTGATAGGGATGGCTACCATGAAAGCCGCAGTCTATATCGAACCAGGGAGCATGGAGATCAAGGAAGTCCCCGTGCCCGAAGTCGGGCCCATGGACATCTTGCTCAAGGTGAGGGCCTGTGGCATCTGCGGGTCGGACCTGCACAGCTATAAGCTGGGGTTCTATGTCGAGCCGGGACAAGTCATGGGACACGAGTTCGTGGGGGAAGTGGTCGAGACGGGTCCAGCAGTGAGCGGCGTGGAGGTAGGACAACGGGCCATGGGATTCACCATTGGCATCTGCGGGACCTGTTACTGGTGCCAATCGGGCAACCTCAACAATTGCCCGGAGGCTTTCAAAAACTCCACCGGATACGGCAAGCCGGGCGCCTTCGCTGAATACGTGAAGATCGAGAACGCCCTCCCCGGCCTCACTTTACATCCCATCCCCGATGAGATGAGCGACGAGGAAGCGGCTACCCTCGAACCGGTGAGCGTAGCCGCCTTCACGGTGGAGATGACCGGAGCCAAGGAGGGGGATAAGGTAGCGGTATTGGGAGCGGGCCTCATCGGTAACGCCACGATGCAGGCGATGAAGGCTATCCCGGTGGAGAGGGTAGTAGTCACGGAGGTGTCTCCCTTGAGGCTGCGCATGGCGCGGGAGTTGGGGGCCGACGCGGTAGTGGATGCCGCTAACGAAGACGTGCTGGAAAGGATGAAAGAAGAACTAGGTATCGGCCTCTACCATTTCGGTGAAGGGGCCATGGCCGACATCGTTGTGGATGCCGCGGGGGGACGGGATACCTTCGCCCAGGCATTGGAGATCGTGCGCTCGGCCGGTACCGTCGCGCTGGTGGGCCTGCCGGAAGGCGACCAGTTGGTAAACACCACCAGGATAGTGCACAAATCACCCCGCATCATCGGCTGCCTGGGGGCCATCTATCCCAAGGCGATAGAACTGATCAGCGAGGGGAAGGTGAAGACCCAACCTCTCATAACCCATACCTTCCCGCTTGAAGAGATAAACGAGGCCTTCCAGGTCCAGATGGATGCCAACGAATCGATAAAGGTCCTTATAAAGCCGGAATGAGTGGTGAGGGTGAAATGGAAATGCGCTTGCAGGATAAGGTTGCGGTGATCACCGGCGGAGGCAGCGGCATCGGCAGGGCGGCCTCACTTCTCTTCGCCGCGGAGGGAGCCAGGGTGGTGGTGGTGGATTACCAGGGGGTCTATGGCCGACCGGTGGGGCAAGAGGTCGCGGACGAGATAAAGGCCCAGGGCGGTAAAGCGATCTACGTGGAGACCGACCTCAGCGTGGATGAACAGGTGGCGGCCATGGCCCGCCAGGCAGTGGAGGAATACGGCAAGATAAACGTCCTCTTCAACAACGCCAGCCACGGCTATTCCTCGCCGCTGACCATGACCACCCTGCTGGACACCCCCGAACCGGACTGGAACGAGGTGATCAAGAACAACCTCAACAGCCTGTTCCTGTGTACCAAATATTGCCAACCACACATCGCAGCAGCGGGTGGGGGCTCCATCATCAATACCGGCTCATCCAACGCCCTGGTGGCCGTACCGGGTGCCGACGCTTATACTGCCGCCAAGGGCGGGGTGGTCGCCCTTACCCGCATCATGGCTATCACCTACGCCCCGGACATCCGGGTGAACTGCATCTGCCCGGGGGCGGTGAGGACCCCCATGATCACGACCATGCTGGATATGCTGGAGGATTACCTGACCCAGAACATCCCGCTGAAGCGGGTGGCGGAGCCCGAGGAGATCGCCCGCGTAGCGCTCTTCCTCGCCTCTGACGAAGCGTCCTATGTAACCGGGGCGATCATCCCGGTGGACGGAGGCTGGACGACCCTCTGACATGTACAAATGGAGTAAGGGTGCCTTTCTGTCATTGCGAGGAGCCGAAGGCGACGCGGCAATCTCAAGCGGGAGATAATTGTAGAAAGGACGAGAGGGCTTCGTTCTGATGTTGAGATATCACGGGAGGAAATGGAGGGAGCGAAAAAGAGATGATCGGGCTTGGTTGTATAGGCGGGAGCAAGGGAGGAGATGAGCCATGGCTGAGGTGGTTAGCAGGGATATCGATGCCGCGAAGTACGATAAGGATTTCCTGTTGGGGCTCTACCGGGAGATGATCAGGCAGCGTACCTTCGACCTCAACCTCATCCGGCTGCTGCACGAGGGCAAAGTCTCCGGGTTCTATCACTCCGGGGTGGGGCAGGAGGCAACGGGCGCCGGCACCTGTGCCTCGCTGCGCGACGAAGACTATATCCTCTACGACCACCGCGGCTGCAACCAGATGATCGCCAAGGGGGTGCCCCTGGACAAGATCTACGGCGACTTCATGGGGAGATTATGCGGCACCACCTGCGGCCTGGGTGCGGGCATCGTGCACGTCGCCTACCCCGA
>CAYHAT010000076.1:0-11711 GCA_964354675.1 uncultured Actinomycetota bacterium
GGGTTACCCGAAGCAGGTGGTCAATGCTTTCCTCTCCCTGTGGCCCTTCACCCACCTGGTGAAGAGGATCAGCCCCTACACGCCCTTTCGGCAGCTCTTCGCCCCCCTGGTGAAGGACGATGTCTTCGCGGTCACGTTCATCCCCGTCTCGGAAGATATCCCCACCCCCCAGAGCACGGCGCTGCCGCGCCAGGCCATCGCCGAGCTGATCAGGGCCTCGTCCCACCGCTTTATCCACTATGGGTGCATCTGCCGCAACCAGGAGGGGTGCGTCAACTACCCGCGGGAGTTGGGGTGCATCTTCCTGGGAGAGGCGGCCTCGCACCTGCACCCTTCCCTGGGGCACCGCGCCAGTATCGAGGAGTGCCTGGAACACCTGGAGAAGGCGTCGGAGACAGGGCTTACGGGCATGATCGGACGCATCTGGTTCGACGCGACGACTCTGGGCCTGCTGAGCGATTTCCGCAACTTCCTGGTGGTGTGCTTCTGCTGCGACTGCTGCTGCATGGTGCGCACGGACATGAAGAAGGCGGGACCCGGGTTCAAGCAGGCCATCAAGAAGCTGGACGCGGTGCGGGTTACGGTTACAGAGGAATGCGTAGGCTGCGGGACCTGCGTGCAGACGTGCTTCATGGGAGCGGCGGCGCTGGTGGACGGGAGGTCGCGCATCGACCCGGAGACATGCAAGGGATGCGGCCGCTGCGCCCTCGCTTGTCCCGATCAGGCCATCCGCGTGGAGTTCGATACGGAGGATGCCCTCTTCCGCGAGCTCCTCTCCCGCGTAAGCCCGGTGATCCGGTACGATGGTTGACCCCGGCAGGAGCAGCCATTAACGTTTGGATATGATCGAGTGCGGCGGCTGCGGGCGGGAGATCGACTCCGCGGGTATGGAGGACGGCACCAGGTTCATGTGTACCCGCTGCTATCACATGTACGTAACGGGTCCGGAACCGCGCCACACCTTGAGCTCCACCGCTTTCAAAGTCATCGCCTCTGCCTGCCTGGTCGCGCTGGCGCTGGCCGGGTTCGCCTTGTGCGCCCTCTATATGATCGGCGCCGGCGATCTTACGTGGTTCGTCCTCCTGAGCCTGCTCATGCTCAGCGTAGTGGGGAGCCCCGCCGCCGTTCTCTATAAGAGGCGCAACCTTACCCTGCTCATAGCCTCCCTCTTCCTCCCCCTGGGTGTGTGGGCCTATCTCTGGCACCTGGCGCCGGGGGTGAATTGGGAGTACAGCGGGATGACGGCATATGGGGGGATCTTGTTCTTCCTGATCGGCCTGGTGAGCCTCGTCCTCTTCGCGAGGGACCTGCGTGCCTTGCCGCGCTTGTGAGGTGATATGGTGTACGAAGCCTTGCCACTCTTCCGCCGGTATCCCCGCCTCCTGGCCGCTCTTCCCTGGGTGCCCCTGGGCGAGTGGCCGACCCCGGTGGAGCGCATGCGCGGCCTGGAGAAGGCGCACGGCCTGCCCGCCTTCTACGT
Source organism: uncultured Actinomycetota bacterium (assembly GCA_964354675.1). Taxonomy (GTDB): domain Bacteria; phylum Actinomycetota; class Geothermincolia; order Geothermincolales; family RBG-13-55-18; genus SURF-21. The sequence continues at coordinate 1,481 of CAYHAT010000076.1, forward strand.
GAAGAGGGACGACATGAGCTCCACCGTCTATGGCGGCAACAAGGTGCGCAAGCTTGAGTTCTCACTCGCCGACGCTTTGCGCAAGGGCAGCGATGGGGTGATGACCATGGGAGCGGCCGGCTCCAACCACGTGCTGGCCACCGCGATGCACGGCAACAGGCTGGGCCTCTCCACTACCGCCCTCCTCTTCGACCAGCCCAACGCGGCCTACGTTGGCCGCAACCTCCTCATGGACTACCGCAGCGGGGTACGCATGGTATGGGCGCGTTCCATACCCGGGGTGCCCCTCGCCTATATGAAAGGGAAGGCCGCAGCGCTCCTGCGCGGGGAAAGCCTGTACTGGCTCGGCCCCGGAGGATCGTCGTCCCTGGGCTGCCTGGGCTACGTGAACGCCGGCATGGAGCTAGCGGAGCAGGTCGAGGAGGGGCTCCTTCCCGAACCGGATTACGTGGTGACCGCCATGGGGACGCACGGGACCTCCGCCGGCCTGTGGCTGGGATTGAGGCTGTCCGGCCTGCGCTCGCGCCTGGTGGGCGTCGCGGTGGTGGAGACGGCGTACTGCAATGCTACCTTGTGGGCGCGCCTGGTGAACAAGACCGCCGCCATGCTCAACCGGCTGGACCCGGGGATACGTGCTCCCGCAGCCCGGCCCTCCGACCTGGTCTACGTCAGCGGTGAACTGGGACGCGGATACGCCTACCTGACCCCCGGAGATGTGCGGGCGGTGCGCGAGGCGCGGGAACTGGAGGGCTTGTGGCTGGAAGGGACCTATACGGGAAAGGCATTGGCGGCCGCGCTGGAGATGGGGAAGGGAATGCGTGAGGGCGAGAGCATGCTCTTCGTCAACACCTACAACTCCGTCGATCTCTCCCCCATGATCGAGGGCATCGATTACCGGCTCCTGCCCGAGCCCTTTCACCGCTTCTTCGAGAAGCCCTGCAGGGCGCTGGAATATGAGCTGTAGCAGGACCTTTCGTATCTATATATAAAAGCAGGGCTCGATGATGATAGGATTCTCCCATTATAAGATGCGTGAAGGCACTCTCGCCGTGCTTACGAGTGCTCGCATGATCGTACGAGGAGATTGAACATGTTGTGGTGGGACCGGTGGCTGTGGGAACTGGGCTTCGCCATATGCCATCAGCAGCCCGAGCGTCTGCTGCGGTTCGGAGACCGCGCCCTTTTCGTATGTGCCCGGGATACGGGCCTGTTCGTCTCCTTCTTCACCCTGATGCTCGTGCTCTCTCTGCTGCGGGGGAGGGAAAGGGCGGGGATGCCGCCCTGGCCTATCCTGGCACTGGCGGCGGCGGGAGTCCTCTTCCTGGCCTGGGACGGGCTCACCAGCTACCTGGGCTTCAGGGACAGCACGAACACACTGCGGTTCCTGAGCGGCTTTGCTGCCGGGGCGGGTTTGGCCTTTCCGGCGGCGGCGCTGGTGAACGGCGCTGTCTTCGGAGGTGACCGCTCCGCGCAGGTCGGGTCCCGCCCCCAGGACCTGGCCGCCGTAGGCCTGGCCGGTGCGGCGGCGCTGTTCCTCTACCTCTGGCACCCGGAAGCTCTTTTTCGGCTGGGGCAGCTGTGGCTCGTAGTGAGTATGCTGGGGACCTTCTGGGTCCTCAATCTCCTCCTGGTCTATCTCATCCGAGAAAAAGAGGGAGGAGGTCTTACCGCTGGCAGGGCGGCGCTGGCGGCCGTGTTCACGGTCCTGGAGCTGGCGGGGTCCTACTGGCTGCACCGCCTCTTCGCGGGAAGCGGACCGGCGCCCGCTCCCGGGGCACACCGGGCACCTCCCGCCTGGCGGTAAGGCCGTAAAATGCGTGCGACTGCATCCTCGTCTTGATATCACCTTCTTCCCGCTCCCGGCCAGCCGGATTTGAGCCTCGTGGCCCCAGGGAACAGTAAGGCTCGTCGTTGTGGTATATTTAATTCGAGTCTGTCGGGAAGGGGCTGTAACTCTAACGAGCGACCTAGGTCAGGAGGTCTGTCATGCATGCAAAAAAAGATAAGATCAGGGTTGAGGTCTATACCCTCGCGCATCGTGTCGTGGCCGATCTGCATATCTTCGCCGGTGCACGCTTGACCGACATCATGCAGTCGAGGGAAACGGCGTCCTTTTTCGCCCTCACTGACGTGGAGGTCTACGACCTGGTCAGCGGCCAGGAGCTGTTCCGGACGGATTTCATCGATGTCAACCGCAGCCATATCGTCATGCTGCGGCCCTTAGAGCTCCCGGCGAGCAGGCCCAGAGAAGGGTTGCAATCCAACTTCTAGCGCATCATCTACCATCTGGAGAACGATATCACCTGCTTGCCTGCCGTCACACCCGGATGGCGGGAGCCCACGGAGAGCAGTGCCCCGATTAAACGATCGTTGCCGGTCACGCAGGCACCGGCGGCGAGTCTCAGCGCCATTTATCGCCCCAGGTAGTCGCAGGCTGAAAACCGCTGCGTGGATCCGTGATGGGCGCGATGCGACCGCGTGCATGGAGATCGGAGTACGACGTAAGGAAACTCGCGCTCATCAAGACGGCCAGTGCGTGCTCTAGCGAGTGACCGCGCTCTCTCCGAAGGCCTTGGCCTCCGTATAAGGCGACAGGTAGCCTATGTTCTCGAAGAGCCAGGTGTTGGTGATCCTTCTCACCATAACGGTTATCTTGACAGGATTCCCACTCGCGTCGTATTCGATGCCGATATTCCCGTCCAGGCGTGCATCGTGTTCATCGATATATTCCTTGATGACGCCGTACACCCTGTCCATGTCTCCGCGGCTGTTGCGGTAGGTTACGGCCCCCTCTTCCGCCGCGTTGCCGGCCAGCTTGCCTATGGAGATGTGGTTCATGATAATGGGCCCGAACTGTAATATGATGGCGCCGATGACCGCGGCGACCAGCAATATCTTGAGGACATAGCTCCAAACCTGGCCGTCCTCAGCGTGCAATCTGGAGGTAAAGCCATTTCCATACATATCGCTTATTAGCTTCGACGATAGGGAGGGGTTTCCTTTAGCTCCGGCGCAGGTGGGGGCAGTCATCGTCTCAATCCCCCCGCGCCCGCAGGCGCCGCGGTGACAGGCGGCCGAGCTGGCGCGAGAGCATGTCCTTCAAGGTCGCCAACTCCTCCATGTGTAAGGCGTGGGCCACGAAGAAGAACACCGCGATACCCTCGGCCATGGGCAGCAGCATGTCCAACAGGTCCCTCCAGAACCCGGTAGTGGGGTGGAGCTGCATGATGAGGTAGCTGGAGGCGTAGATGACCAGGGCCATGCCCGCGGCCGCTACCAGGGTCTTGATGACGGTGGAGAGCACCCGTCTTCCCCCCAGGCGCCCCAACCGTATACGGAGCACTATGGCGTGGACGATCATCGAGAAAGAATAAGCCGTGGCGAAACCGAGAGCAAGACCCTCCACCCCTATCCAATGGAAAAAAAGGAGGTTGGCCCCGATGTTTATGGCCACCACGAAGCAGTTGATGATCAGGGGGGTGCGCGTGTCCTGCATGGAATAGAAGGTCTTCACGAGCAGCATGTCAATGGAATAGGGTATCAGCCCCAGGGCGAAGTAGAAGAGCACCCCGGAGAGGAGATCCGTATCTCCGGCCTTGAAGAAGCCATGTTGGAGGAGGAAGCGGATGATGGGCTGGCCTAATGTAAGGTAGATGACGGCACAAGGCACGATGATCAGGATGGTGGAGCGGACGCCCATGTTCATGGTGTCCTTGAACCGCGACATCCTCTTCAGTACGGAATGTTCGCTCATTGCCGGGAAGATGGCGGTGATGATGGATACGGCGAATATGCCGTAGGGGAGCTGGAAGAACATCTGGGCGTACTGGTAGGAGGGGACACCGCCGTCCACCTGGATGGCCAGGGCGAACACGAACCATGTTCCTACCTGCCATAGCAGTATATAACCGAGCAGGGGTACGGCGAGGCGCCCGATCTTGCGTATGGCCGGGTGTTTGAAGTCGAGGACCGGCGTGTAACGTACCCCGATGCGCACCAGCATGGGGATCTGCACCAGCGCCTGGGCCACCACCCCCAGGGTGGTCCCCACGGCCAACACAACGAGATGCAGGTAGTTACCACGAGGCCCGGGCAGGAAGTGGAAAACGACCACCGTGCCGATGACCACCAGGTTGTTGGCGATGGGAGCGAAGGCCGGCACCTTGAAGTGCCGGTGGGCGTTGAGCAGGCCGCCGAAGATGGCACTGAGCCCGTAGAAGATGATCTGGGGGACGAAGAAGCGCAGCAGGAAGGTGGCCTGGTCCCTCACCACCTGCGTGGTCACGTCGGTGGAGGAGTAGGACCCGAAGAGGGTCATCAGGCGTATGATGAGTGGACTGGCAAATATACCCAGAACGGTTACGGCCGCCAGGATGATCATGGAGATGTTGGTGGCCGCGCTGGCTACGTACCATGCCTCCTCCTTGGAACGGGTGCTCAAGTACTCCACGAAGACCGGGATGAACAGCGACGCGATGATCCCCCCCAGGACCAGGTCGTAGATCATGTTGGGCATGGAGTTGGCAAGGTTGTAGGTGCTGGGGAGGTTGGTGCCGCCGAAGCGGAGAGTCAGGCCCAGGACGTAGGCGAGCGCGGCATAGCGCAGGAAGCCTGTTATGCGACTGATGGCCGTGCCCACGGCCATCACGGCGGCATCCGCGGCGAAAACGGTGGATTCGTTTTGAGGAGCTGTTACGGTCTCCGCAGTCACTTGTCCGCCCTCCCCTTGGAGTGCTTCCCCCCGCGGTATCTGCGCAGCAGGCGGCGCAGCACGGCCACTATGACCACGATGAAGGCGAAGCAGGCCAGGAGGATGATGGCCAGGGTGTTGATGATGGAGGTGTTCACCGTGGTGGAGGTGCTGTCAATGACCAGGCTGTCCGCCTCCAGCACGATATCCACTATAAAGGAGCCCTTGCGGTGGGTGTCGACGTCGAAGATGAAACGGTTCTCCCTCGGTTCGATGGTCACCTCCATGGAGTTGCCCTGCGGGAAAGTGAGGCTCGCGTTCTCCATCCTCAAGGTGACCTTCTCGAGTGGATAGTCGAGGGTGCTGGTGATATCCACACTCAGTTTGCCCTCAGTGCTGGAAAGCGTCACCGAGCGCTTCAGCCCGATATTGACCTTGGACGTCTCACCCGAGATGACAGCCTCGATGCTGCCCAGGTACGCTTGCGCCGCCACGGCGTCCTTTTCTCCCGTGAAGCGGTAGTTCTCGGCGATGAGCAGGGAGCGCTGCAGGTCTTCCCGCAGGGGATGATCCGCGGGGATGGAGGAGCTGAAGTCCTCCACGGCGCCCCTTACCGTCTCCAGTCTCTGCATATAGGAAGAGGCGGACTCAGGATAGACGGGGGCCTGCAGGGCTACGCCCTCCAGCGGGAACTGGTCCGCGTTCAACTCGGAGAGGCGGCGTGTCTGCAGCCACGGACATCCCTTGACGGCGTCATAGAGCTCGTCCAGGAATTCCTGCGAGGGCATGAAACTGGGCGGGAAGGCCAACACGCACGAGCGCACGACATAGGGCTTCTCCCTCTGCAGCACGGCCAACTCGGCGAAGATGTTCTGGACCATATGGGATGCATCACTCTCGGGGGTGCTCTCCAGGAAAGCGTAGAGCGTCTCGTCTCTCACGAAGGCCTTGAGCAGATAGCCGTTGCTGTTGACGAAACGCACAGGCTGGGAGATCGTGGTCCCCTCCAGCAGCCGTCTTCCGGCGGCGCTCGACTGCAGGGCCTCCTCCCCGACCACGGTGAACTCCATGCCGTTCTCCACCATGCGCTGCAACATGGTGTCGCTCAAACGGAAGAGGGGGGCTTCGAAACCCTTGCCCCCCGCGCTTTTTTCCTCGGCGCTCTCGAGCCCGAATCCCATCTGTTCCGAGGCGTCCTTTTCCCATCCCCGGGACGTGAGCGGGTCAAGGTCGGCGAACGCATACGTGGTGTTGATCAGGTCCGCTTCGCCCTTCTCGAAGATCTCATCCAGGTCCGCCAGGACCTCGGCTGCGCCGTCCCCGGTCTCTCCGTCGCTCGCTTCCGCGGCCGCGTCCGCCATTGCCTGCAGGTCGCCGTAGGTGGCACCGGGCAGGACTATGCTGCTGCGCACCTCCGGCGTAGTCTTGATCGCTTTGGCCAAAGCATAGAGGAAGCCGGTCTCGGAGGGGGAGAAGGAGCAGGCCGTGGCCAGGCCCGCATCCAGGTCGTTTCCCAGGGCATCGGTGCAGGGCAGGAAATCGAGGGTCCAGAAGAGTGAAAGGTTCAAGGGATAGCCACCGGCGGGATCCATGATCACTATGAAGTTCTGATCGGAGGCAAGCGCCTCTTCCCCCTGCACGAGCCTCGCCTCGAAGGGATAGACCCCTGTCTGGAGCCCCAGCTCTTGAAGGTCGATCTCGTACATCTTGTCTGTCCATTCGGACTCGGGGGCGATGGTCTCCAGGGTGCGCCTCACTATCTGGTAGCGGCGTGTCCCCTCCCGAAAGGATGCCAGCGAGGAGCGGGTGGCCGCCGAGGGATAGACCAGGAACTCGAGGTAGATGTCATCAGCCCTGGCAGCTCCGGATAGCTCCAGGTCGACGTCAAGGTAGGCCCGGTCCCCCGGGACGTAATAAAAGGAGTTCATAGAGGCCGAGATCCCCGCTATCTCCTCCTGGGCCACGGCCTCCACGCCACTTACCGCCGGAACCGCGAGCAGCAGCAGGGCACATGCGATGAGTGCCCGCGTGAGGCGGCGGGCCATCATAGTTTCCGCTCCAGGCTTCGCGGGGTGCAGTGCATGATGAAGCGCAGGTCGGGCATGGTATCGAAGCCGAGTTTCCTATATAGGCGGAGGGCGGCCGCGTTGTCCTCCTGCGTGTGGACCATCACCGATATGGCCCCCATGCTGCGGAGGGTTGTTAACATATGGCAGGCCAGGGCCTCGCCGATGCCTTCCCCCTGGTGCCCGGCATGGACGCCCAGCCGCTGCAGGTATCCGAATCGCCCGTTCGCGCCGCCTATTGCGTATCCCAGGGTCTCCTCGCCCCGCCGCGCCAACAGGAACGTGTTGTGGTAACAGGAGGTGGCCACGGCCTCCACGGTGTGTGTGTCCAACCTCCAGAAATCATCGAAGGCGGTCGCGTCCAGGGACAGCACTTCGTCCAGATATCTCTTTCTGTAGCGGATGATCTTTAGATCCTCCTCCCCGCTGCCGGGAACGGGTTCCTGGCGCAGCTGCCTTTCCAGCAGCACTATCCTGTAAGCGGGCTCGAAGCCCCACCCCTCGAACTCCTCCGCTTCAAATCCCCCCAACGGCTTGGTGACGAACCTCTCGCTTCCCGCATCGAAGCTTTCAGAGGCGGCCACTGTCACCAGCCTCCTCTTGAGTTTTCCCTCCCCCTTGACGTGCCACAATGCTGTGATGTCCGCGCGGCTCCGCCAGTTCCCCACCAGGATAAACAGTGGTTTGGAGAGCGACCCATCCGGGATGTAATAGATCCTCCCCCCGTTCAGGTGCATGAAATCGAGGAAAAGATGCCGGTTGCGGAAAAAGTAGCTACCCTTGACGTCAGGCCAGAAGGCTTTGAACATCTCGGGACGGGCCGCCACAATCCCGGGGCTCTCGCTGCGCTGCGTCTCGGGAGCGATGATCTGGACCACTTCCTTCCCGGGCTTGCACGGGGCTAGACGAGCCCTCTTATCTCCTTGAACAAGAATATTATACCGATGGCCAGGAGGAAGAAGGAAAAAAGCATGAGGACGCGCCGGTTGCGGGCGCGCAGGGTGAAGAGGGAGCCGAGGTAGGCGCCGGGCATGACCCCAAGCATCATGAACAGGGCAATCGGCCAATCCACGTGCCCCAACTGGGCGTGGATGATGCTTCCCGGAATGGCCAGAACGGCCATGATCACCAGCGAGTTCCCCAGGCATTCCTTTAACTCGAGATGGAGGATGAAGAAGAAAGCGGGGACCATGATCACCCCGCCCCCAAGACCCAGGAAGCCGGAGAAGAAACCCGCCGCGATACCTATGAGGGCGAGTTTCCATACCGGCAGCACCTGCTCACCGCCCTTACCATCCAGGTGGCCGTAGGGGTCTTTTCCCATGGCCGTGGAGACGGTGCGCCATGCCATGTATAGGATCAAGAGGGCGGTGGCGATCATGATATACCGGGTGTCGATGAGGGCGGTGGCGTACGAGCCCGCGGCGGTCCCGGCCAGTCCGAATAGGGAGCAGTAGAGGATGATGCGCGGGATGATCTTGCCCGCCCGCCAGTAGTTGAACCCTCCCACCAGTGCGGACGGAAGGATCACCGGGAGGGGAGTGCCCAGGGCGATGCCCGACGGCTGGGAGAGCAGCATACGGATAGCGGGGGTGGTGATGACCCCGCCGCCCACCCCGAAAGCCCCCGAAGTGAAGCCGGACGCGAAGCCCAGGAGGACTATGAACAGGTATCTCGCTGCCTCAACCAAGGGCCGTCCTCCCCATGGGATCAGCGGATGATGTCCACGACCTCGGCGTCGGCGGCCCGCACCAGGTCGTAGGAGCGGATCTTGAGGATCATATTCGGCTCTCCCCCCCCGGTGTAAACCACGTCCTCGCGCAGGGCGTGCAGGTCGATGTAGGAGGGCATCTCCGTTTTCAACGCCACGGGAGGGGTGCAGCCGATGAGATAACCGCTGAGCTGGCGTACCTCGTCCGCATTGAGCAGACGCAAGCGGGATACGCCGAGCTCTGATTTCAATTTAGCATAATCTACCATACGGTCCCCGGGGATCATGACCATCACCGGCTCCCCCGCGGCGATGAAGAAGACCGACTTGATCACCTGGTGGGTCTGGAGTCCCAGGACCACCGCGGCCCGCGATGCGGTGCGCGCCGGCTCCGGCATCCTGCTGAGCTCGTGAGGGATGTTAGCCGTCTGCAGGTAGTTGTGAACGTCTACGCTGCTGAGCAAGGCTAACTCCTTCCTTGTCGGGCCAGGCCGGAATGCAAGCGGCTTCCCGGCTACCCTATACCGGAGCCGGAGGTCATGCGCGTATTATAGCATAGGAAGCAAATGCGATATGCGAGGTCAGCAGGTGGATTTTGGAGGTGTTGCGCCCTATTTCAGGCCGCCCCTTCTCCCGATCTCCTGATAGAACTTCGTTCCATATCTCTCTTTAGTCGTCTGGCCGCCCTTGCGGCCTCCTTTTTGCCCGATCTTCTGGTAGAACTCCGTCCCATACTTCTTCAGGGTTGTCTTGCCTCCCTTGCGACCTGCTTCGCTTCGGGTCAGTTTTCGGTTCGCCATGAGCGATCCCTCCTCGTCAAAAAATGCCCTACGAGAGAATCCGTCCAGCGACGCAAGCTCCTTAATTATTGTTTTACCCAAAGCGGGCCAAATCTAACCAAGAAAACCGGGATAAATAATAGCCGCTCTCAGCGGCGGACCGGCCCGCGTAAGGCGGCCTCACCTTAGATGGTTCTCGGTTTTCGGCAAGATTTAACATTTTCGGTTCTTCTCCGAGAAGCAACACTTTGGGGTCAGACCTCAAAAATTGCCTCTCATGTTTGCGACGATTAACATAGCTGTGGCGGGTGGAGAGGCAGATTTTTGAGGTCTGACCCCAAAGTGTTGCCCTAGTTTTCATCTCCCGCTACCCACACTTCTCGGAGAAGAACCACATTTTCTTAAAGGCAGCTGCAATACGCGCTTAACGTCGCGAGCGGTTAATAAAGGTAGAAGTCTCGCACGCGTGCGAGGGCAGTGTAGATAAACGTAACGGCGTGGCGTTGTATGGAGCAGAGGAGGTGAGAGATGTGGGACTGAACGGATACAAGGACGAGGGCAAGGCAAAGACTGTGCTGTGCGACATGGCCAGGGACGGCAGTCTCCCCGTGGGGGTGAACTCACCGGCCATGACACAGCTCCTGGAGATGTGCCGCAAGAGAAACGAGCAGGGCATGGATACCGCCCACATAGAGCGGTTCATCGAGGAGGGGATCATCGCTTCCGTAGAGGGAAGGAGCCTCTACGCAGAGGTCATGCTGCAGATAGCCTTCGACTCCCTACGTTAACCCCGGGGTCAGCCCTTAACATTCGTCATTTCATTCAGATTGTGCAGCGTTCTATCGACCAACTCCTCTATTTAGCGGCAGCAGGCCTGGTGTTGTTGTCGTAATCCCGGTATTTGTTAGCAACGCTAAAGAAATGACGAATGTTAAGGGCTGACCTCAAGCTCTTTGTCGGTCCAGCCGTCGTAGATGACCTCCCA
>CAYHAT010000077.1:0-11562 GCA_964354675.1 uncultured Actinomycetota bacterium
TTATGCGCGGCCGCATGGCCAGCGCGCGCGCGATCCCGATGCGCTGGCGCTGGCCGCCGGAGAACTCGTGGGGATAGCGGAACAGGTGCTCCGGCTGCAGCCCCACTATCTCCAGGAGCTCCTCGGCGCGCCGCAGCCTCTCCTGCTTCGTCCCCTCTCCGTGGATGCTCATGGGTTCCATGATGATGGCGCCCACACTCATGCGCGGATTAAGGGACGCATAGGGGTCCTGGAAGATGATCTGCATGCTCCTGCGCACCGTCTGCATATCCTTGCGTTTCAGCTTGAGGATGTCCCGGCCATCGAAGATGACTTCGCCACGGTCCGCCTTGATGAGGCGGAGCATGAGGCGGGCCATGGTGGACTTTCCGCACCCTGATTCGCCGACCAGTCCCAGCGTCGTGCCCTCAGCCACGTCCAGGGACACCCCGTCCACGGCTTTCACCGTCCCTCCCAGGCGGCCGAGGATGAGGCCTTTGCCCAACGGGAAATGCTTGACCATGTCGCGTGCCTCGAGGAGTGTGGCCATCAGCTCGCGACCTCCCGCCCATGTTTCTCGAAGTCCATGGCGAAATGGCAGGCGGAGAAGTGGCCCGCTTCCACTTCGACCAACGGGGGCACCTCCCTATCGCAGATGTCCTCGGCAAAGGGGCAGCGTGGGGAGAAGGTGCATCCGCCCGGCAGGTTGATGAGGCTGGGCGGCGAGCCGCCGATGGTCATCAGCCGCTCCCTCTTCTCGTCGAGCCGGGGTACCGAGCGCATCAGGCTCCAGGCGTAAGGATGATGCGAATTGTAGTAGATCCTGTCGATCTCAGCGTATTCCACTACCTTGCCGGCATACATCACGAGCACCGTCTCCGCCATCCCGGCAACCACCCCCAGGTCGTGGGTGATGAGCATCACCGCCAGGTTCTTATCCCGGCGCAACCTGGCGATGAGTTCCATGATCTGGGCCTGGATGGTCACGTCCAGGGCGGTCGATGGCTCATCGGCGATGAGCATCTTGGGGTTGCACGAGAGGGCCATGGCGATCATGGCCCGCTGGCGCATGCCCCCCGAGAACTCGTGGGGGTACATCTTGTAGCGTTTTTCCGCCTGGGGTATTTCCACCAGCTCAAGCAGCTCGATGGCCCTCAGCCTGGCTTCCTTGCGGCTCAGGCCCAAATGGATCTGGATGGGTTCCCTGATCTGGCTGCCGATGGTGAACACGGGATTGAGGGAGGTCATGGGGTCCTGGAAGATCATCCCGATGTGATTGCCCCGCACCTGGCGTATCTCTTTATCTCCCATTTCCAGCAGGTCCTTGCCCTCGAAGAGAATCTGCCCTTCCTCGATCTTACCCGGGGGGTCGGGGACGAGGTTCAAGATGGAGAGGGCGGTGACCGACTTGCCGCAGCCCGACTCCCCCACCACGGCCAGGGCCTCCCCGCGATGGAGATCGAAGGATATGCCGTCTACCGCCTTGACCACGCCTTCCTGGGTGTGGAAGTAGGTCTTGAGGCCTTTGACCTCGAGCAGCTTATCGCCGTTTTCTTTCACCTCAGATGCTCCCTTTCATGCGCGGATCGAGGGCGTCCCGCAGCCCATCGCCCAGGAGGATGAAGGCCAGAACGCTGAAGACGATCGCCAGCCCCGGGATGAACATCATCCACGGATCGGTCGTGTAGTAGTCGAGGTATTCGGTGAGCATGTTGCCCCAGCTGGGGAGAGGGAGCTGCTGCCCCAGGCCCAGGAAGGCCAGCCAGGCCTCGGCCAGGATAGCGGCTCCTACCCCCATGGTACCGTAGACAATGATGGGCTGGATGGCGTTGGGCATGATGTGTTTCCTGATGATGCGCGTGTGGCTGCCGCCCATGGTCCGCGCGGCTTCGGTGTATTCGTTCTCCTTAACCGACAGGATGGAACTTCGGAAGATCCTGGCGATGGTGGCCCATCCCAGCACTCCGATTGCGATGAACACGTTGATCAGACCCGGTCCGAGCACGGTCATGATGGCGATCGCCCCCAACACGGTGGGGAAGGCGAAGAAGACGTCCGCTGAGCGCATGATCACCGCGTCCCCCCAGCCCCCGAAGTAACCGGCCAGGGCTCCGAAAAAGAGTCCGATGATGAGCTCGATCGCTACGGCGACGATACCGACTTCAACGGACACCCTGCTGCCATAGACGAGGCGTGAGTAAATATCCCTGCCCAGTTGGTCCGTACCCAACCAGTGTTGCCAGGAGGGCGTCTGCTTTACCGACTCCGCTTTCTCTGCGGGACTCACGTCGGGGTCATAAAGAGGGCTGTATAAAGGGTCGTGGTTGGCCAACAGGGGCGCGAAGATGGCCACGAGGAAGAGTAAGATGATTATGGCCAGGCCGAGCATGGCCAGCTTGTTATGGTAGAGACGGTACCAGACGTCACTCCACAGGGCGGTGCGGCCGTGTATCCTCCCTTTCTCCAGCTCCAACTCGAATTCCTCGGCCTCAGGGCCGAGAAGGTCTGGTTGTTCTTTTCCCAGATGGAAGTCGTCGGGATCCCTGCGATCGGGCAAATCAGTTCACCTCCTCCCCGCCCCCCAGGCGGATGCGGGGGTCGAGGAAGGCATAGGATATATCGACCACGAGGTTGATGAACACGAATAGCAGGACCAGTACGAACACCAGCCCCAGCACCATAGGCGCATCTCTCTGCAGGACCGCGTTGTACAGCTTGTGGCCCACCCCGGGCCAATTGAAGATCATCTCGGTGAGCACGGCGGCTCCGATGAGCACTCCGAAGTCGATGCCGATATACGTCACGACGGGTATCAGCCCGTTCTTGAGGGCGTGTTTGTAGATGACCCTGCGGTTGGACAGGCCTTTGGCGCGGGCGGTCTGGATGTAGTCCTGGCGCATCACCTCCAGCAGCGAGGAACGCTGCATGCGGGCCACGTAGGCGGTGGAGATCGCCGCCAGGGCTATCGCCGGCATGATGTAATAGGGTATGGCACCAAAAAAACCCGTACCGGGGGGAGGCGCTCCGGCGGCCGGCAGCCAGCCCAACCACTGGGCGAACACCAGCTGCATCAATCGCCCTATCCAGTATATGGGCATGGCCACCAGTATCGAGGTGGTGATGGTCACCAGTACGTCCCAGAAGGAATAGCGCGATACCGCGGATATGATCCCGGCCAGGATGCCGAAGACGACGATGATGATCTCGGCGACGATGGCCAGCTTTAAGGACCAGGGGAGGCTTTCCCTGATGATGTCCATGACCGGCCTCTTGTAGGTGTACGAATCGCCGAGGTCAAGGGTGGGGAGGCCTTTGAGGTAGAGCCAGAAACGGGTCATGAACGGCTCGTCCAGGTTGAACTTCTCGCGGATGTTGTTGAGCATCTCCTCGGTAGCGCCTTTGGGAGCACGCATGCGCGCCACATCCCCGGGGATGATGGACATCAGCAGCGAGATGAGGAGGACAACCCCTATGATCACGATCACGGTCTGGTAGAGCCTGCGCAGGATAAACAGCAGCATCTATTCAGTTGACCTCTTCTCTTACGATTTGAGAACCTCGCTAAAGTTAGCACAACAAAATGGGGGCTCGCAAGGATTCCTCGCAAGCCCCCGACTGACCCGTATCAGCGCTTTATGACTGTGGTGTTGTGAAGTAGACCCGCTCCATGGGTGTGAGGTCGTCCGCGGTACGGATGTAGCCGCCTATCCCGTCACCGTAAACCCTGGAGGTCTTGTAGAACATCAAGGGTATTACCGGAGCCTCCTCGAGGACCATCCGCTCTGTCTCCTGGTAGAGCTGGAACCTTGCCTCCTGGTCGGGAGTGCTGCGGGCCTGGTCCAGCATCTTGTCGATCTCGGGATTGTTGTACATGGTGAAGTTGTCAGTGGATGTGGAGTAGAACAGCGGGTAGAGGAAGTTGTCCATGATGGGATAGTCCGTCAGCCACCCCATACGGAAGAAGGTCACTTCCGCCGCCTGGATGAGGTCGAGGTAGGAACCCCACTCGTAACCCTCGATGGTCACGTTCACGCCGACGTCCTTCAGGTTGCCCTGGATGAACTGGGCGGGGTCCTCGTGACCGCCACCGGTGTTGTAGCCCAGCGTGAGCGCGGGCAAGCCCTGGCCACCGGGGAAACCAGCCTCCGTCAGGAGCTTCTCCGCCTCCGCCTTATCGTATTTGTAGGGCATGGCATTCGACTGGTAACCCGGGATGCCCATGGGCACGAAACCGGTGGCCGGGATGCGCTGCCCTTCCATGACCACGTCGCAGAGGGTCTGCCTGTCCACGGCGTAGTTCATGGCCTGGCGCAGTGCCAGGTTGTCCTTCCACGGAGCGGCGGTCATGTTCATGCCGTAGTAGTAGATGCCCAGCATGGGGTTGAAGATGGCGCGGTCGCCAAAATCCGCGACCGCGGATTCGAACTGCCCCTGCGGGATCTGGCATTCGTTCAAGGTACCGGCCTTGAAGTCCTGGTAGGCGGTCTCCTCCTCCATGTAGATCTTGTAGACCACGGAATCCAGGTAGGCCGCCTGGCCGTAGTAGTCCTCGAACCTGTTAGTCACCACCTGCTGCTCGTGCGTCCAGCTTTCGAAGGAGAAGGGCCCCGTGCCCACCGGGTTCTCGGAGAAGTTCTCGCTCCCGAACTCCTCCACCACTTCCTCGGGGATGGGCGAGAGCGCGGGGTGGGCGGTGTGATAGACGAAGTCGGCGTAGGGGTACGAGAGGGTCACCTGGAAGGTGTAGTCGTCGATGGCCTCGACCCCCTCGAGTGACGTCGCCGTACCCGCCTGGAACTCGTCGTAGCCCTTGACGGGCGAGAGGTGGTAAGCTACCTCGCTGGCCGTTGCCGGGTCGACAACGCGGTTCCAGGAATAGACGAAATCGTCGGCGGTGCACTCGCGGCCGTTATGGAACATGACGCCCTTCTTCAGGTTGAAGGTGAACACCGTGGCGTCATCGTTCACTTCGTAAGAATCGGCCATGGCCGGCGTGATCTCCATGGTCTCGGGATCGTTGTCCATGAGGCCATCGTAGAGCGCCTTGCCGACCGCGATGCCCTCCGATTCCTGCAACTGGGCCGGATCGAGGGACACGGGCTCGGCGTTCAGGCAGTAGTAGAAGGTCCCACCCTGCTGGGCCTCTCCTCCACCCCCGCCTTCGGACTCGCCGCATCCTCCGTAGATCATGGCCACACCGAGCGCGAGGACCATTACTACGGTCAAAATGATCAGTGATTTGCCTTTTCTCATGCACGACCTCCTTGCTAGAGCTTCTCCCACCCTTTGCCAAAGATATCTCTCCCACGGACCTGATATTTGAAATACAATCCTTGCTCTCACCCCCTTCATCCAGGTCAAAGACCCGGAATCCTTACACCATCGTGCGAGACGATGTGTAGACAGTGAGCGGATGTATGCTGCAGATATTCACCCCCCTCGGTCTACCGGCTGAATCCCCGATGCGGGCTCTCCAGACAATTATAAGAACACTTTCCGAACAGTGTAAAGCGAAGCCGGTCCACTTAATACCCTGAACGCAAGGCCTCACCTTATAGATTAGAGGCCGGTGGAGCCGAATCCTCCCTCTCCCCTCGCCGTGTCGTCCAGTTCCTCCACCACCTCTACCCGGGGTGCCTCCACCCTCTGGATGACCATCTGGGCGATACGGTCGCCCCGCTTCACCTGGAACGGCTCGCTGCCCAGGTTCACCAGGATGACCTTCACCTCCCCACGGTAGTGGCAATCGATGAGCCCCGGCGTGTTGACGATGCTGATGCCGCTGCGGGCCGCCAGGCCGCTGCGGGGCTGGACGAACGCGGCGTATCCCTCCGGCAGGGCCATGGCGAAACCGGTACTCACCGTTTTTCTTTCCCCGGGCCCCAGGGTCAGGTCCTCCGCGCTGCACAGGTCCAGGCCGGCATCGCCGAGGTGGGCATAAGCGGGTGCGGCAACGGAGGGGTCGAGCCTGCGGATGCGCAGGGGCACCTCGCTCGGCTCGGCATCCTCCCGCCTACGCATCTCCAGCAGGGGCACCAGGTCGTATATCCCCAGGTGTTCACGTATGGCGCGCACTTCCTCTACCAGACCACCCGCGGGCAGGCTTTTCTCCATCAGGGTACCCTGGATCTCCAGCTCGAAGGACCTGCCGGGAAGGAACTCGTAGGCCAGGTAGTAATCCCCGGTCTCCACCTCCCGGTAGCCGCTCTTCACCAGGTCAAAGGGCTCCACTTCGTAATGCAGGACCTTCGGCCCCCGTACCAGGACCTGCACGGATCCCTCCCTCAGGAAGATGCTCGGCGGCCCTGAACGGTAGAAACAGGGCAGGTAGATGGCGGCCGGGTGGGACGAGAGGATCTCCGCGATCCTCTCCATCATCTGTCTCAGTTGTTCGTCGATCTCCCTATCCTCGACCAAGCGCCTTCACCGTCCTTCTTCGCGATCTTTCCGCATATTATAAATCAAGGTGATGATAAGACGTCATCGAGAGCGCCAGCGATGCGATTCCCTTCCTCAATCATCCCGAGCGTCTTTCCGTCATCGCGAGTACAAGCGAAGCGATCTCGTCCGAACGAGATTGCCGCGTCGTCGAAGACTCTTCCTCGCAATGACGAGGACTGTTCAGTCTTCTATGAGGGCGACGGCCCTGATCCACCCCGCGCTGGCCTTTTTTATCTTGATGGGGAAGCAGAAGAACGTGAAGCCGTGGGGCGGCAGCAGGTCCAGGTTGGTCATCTTCTCGATGTGGCAGTACCCTTTCTCGATGGAGGCGAAATGGCCCTCCCATATGAGCGAGGCGTCTTTGGTCTCCTCGAAGTCCTTGGCGATGAGGGGCAGGGGACGGTCCCAGGACCAGGCGTCGGTGCCGGTCACCTTCACCCCGCGGTCGAGCAGCCACAGGGTAGCCTCCTTGCCCATGCCGCAGCCTTTGAGCAGGTATTCCGGCTTGCCCCAGTACTTGTCCGCCCCCGTCATCACCAGGACGATGTCCCCCTCCTTGAGGTCGTGATCTATCTTTGTAAAAGCTTCCTCCATGTCCGCAGCCATAACGCGGTATCCGTTCGGAAAATGCCGGAAGTCAAGGACTACCCCCGGGCCCATGCACCACTCCAGGGGCACCTCTTCGATGGTGAAGGCGGGCTTGCCCTTGTCCATGGTGGGGTGGTAGTGCCAGGGAGCGTCGAGATGGGTGCCGGAATGGGTGGCCAGCGTGAGGATCTCCACCGCCCATCCCTTGCCGTCGGGAAGATCCCTGGCGGGGTCGATGCCCGGGAAGAACTCCGCCATTGACGCGGCACCGGCCTCGTGCTCCAGGTACATTATTTTGGGGATCATGGCCGGTGGGTCGGAGGGAAGGCCGTCCTCGATGGTGATGCTCAAGTCCACGAATCTCTTTCCCATCTCCTCTTACCTCCTGTTTACGCGCCAGCGCACGATGCGACCAACGCCCTGCTATCCCCCCTACTATACCCCACATAACGGGCCTCTAAGCGATTGGTGTATGGGGTCGTATCTTCGATCTTCGGTTTATGAACCACGTAGATCACACAGATCAGAGATTATGGGTAAACCGAAGATCGAAGATACGACCCCATACACCGTACCTGTCAGGGTGAGGGGGAAATATCCACCACCAGGTCGCCGTCGGGTTCTATGCGCCACTCGTGCCGGCCACGGCGGCCGGAAACCAGCTCGAATATACCCAGGGCAAGGCCGACGACGTATTCCGGGATAGAGGGATTGGACATCCTTAAGCTGAGCCGGTCATCGCCCACCTCCAGGCTGGTGATCAGGCCCAGGCCGCGTATGGCCGCGAGATAACGAAGGCCCTCGTAGCCGCTGCGGGCCTCCTCGACGCTCAAGGCCGCGAGGGCGTTCTCCCTCTCGACCTCGATGATGGCATCGGTCACGCGCCCCCCCAGCTCGTGTACGAGCTCATCGAAGACGGCCAGCATCCCGGCGGTGCCGAAAAAGGCAAGCCGCCGGCCAGTGCGGTCGTCGCGGATAACGCCGGCCTCCATGTTCCAGGTGAACTGCTTCATATCCAGCGGGGTACCGCACGTCGAGCAAAGTTTGAACTCCCTGTCCCCGGGCTTGCCGGCTATCTCCTCCTTGAGGATGAAGGACTCCTCCTCCAGGTGCTCCTCGCGCATGGTGACGTCCACTTGATGGCGTCGGGAATCCAGCGCCTGCCAGGTTATACCGGCCCATCTCCTCTCCAATACCTCCGCGGCGCCCTTGAAGTCGCCGCAGAAGAACGGCAGCGAGTAGGGGTCTTCGATATATACGGTGACCCTCTCGGGACGTCCCCTGCGCGGGTACTGCCCGCCTACGGTTATCTTCCCGTACCCCATCACCAGCCCCTGGGACTCTATGGTGGTGATCATGGAACGGTAACCGATGAAGTGGGCAAGGAAGCTGACCCCCCAGGGCAAGGTACGGTGCAGGAAGGCCCGGGTGGCGCGGCTCTTGGAATCGATGACCACCTCCCAGATGTGCTCGGTGGTCACCCCGAGCAGCTCCGAGAGCCTGTTCCACAGCCGGTCCAGGTTGTCGGATTCGAAGAAGATGAGGCGGTGCCTGGGATCGCCCTTCTGGGTGATGGTCCCGTTGGCGTTCCAGTTCAGGTTGCCCGCGATGCCCAGGGGAACGCCGCATTCCCCGCAGGTCCTGGTGACTTTCATGACCGCATCCCCCCAAATCAGATCCTTACCTGCCGGTCGATATCGCGAAAGCGGATCTTATCCTCCACCCTCATCATATCCGCTTTGTAAAGGGAACCGATGGACGCGAGCCTTCGCATACCATCCCTGCGGCAACGCCCTCAGGCCCCGATATATGCCTTCTTCACTTCCTCATTACCGGCCAGTTCCTCGGCCTTTCCCTCCAGTACTATCCGTCCGTTCTCCATCACATACCCCCGCGTGGATATCTCCAGGGCCATCCTGGCGTTCTGCTCCGACAGGAAGATGGTGACCCCCTTGCGGTTGATGTCCGTTATGGTCTCCATGATCTTCGTGACCACCAGCGGCGCGAGCCCCAGGGAAGGCTCGTCCAGCAGCAGCAGCCTCGGCCTGCTCATCATGGCCCGCCCGATGGCCAGCATCTGCTGCTCGCCGCCGGAGAGCGTGCCGGCGTCCTGGCCGCTGCGCTCCGCCAGGATGGGGAAGAGCTCGTTGACCTCCTGCAAGGCCGCCTCTACGTCCTTTTTCTCGCGATAACGGGTGTAGGCGCCCATCATGAGGTTTTTCTTCACCGAGAGCCGCGGGAAGAGCTTACGGCCCTCGGGGCACAGGGAGATGCCCATGCGCACGATCTTGTCAGGGTTTTTCTTGCTGATGACCTCCCCCTCGAAGTCGATGGTTCCTTGCGTCGGCTTGATCAGCCCGCTTATCGTCTTGAACAGCGTGGATTTGCCCGCGCCGTTGGCGCCCAGCATGCAGATGAGCTCCCCCTCTGTGACGCTCAGGGAGATGCCGCTCAACACCTCGTGTTTCGCGATATAGCAGTGTACGTCCTGTAGCTCAAGCAATGCACTCACCCAGATATGCTTCGATCACCGCAGGTTCGTCGCAGACCTGCTGCGGCTCTCCCTCCGCTATCTTCACCCCGAAGTTCAAGGCCACGATGCGGTCCGCCAGGCTCATGATCATGCGCATCTTGTGTTCGATGACGCAGACCGTGATGCCCCTGGACCGTATGCTGTCGATAAGGGCTATGATGTCGTCCGTCTCGCCCATACCCACCCCACCGGTGGGCTCGTCCAGCAGGAGCAGCCTCGGGTCCCCCATGAGGGCGATGCCGATGGCCAGCCTCTTCTGCGCCTCCTGTGGTATGGACCCGGCCGGGTCGTTGGCGTACTGCCCCAGCCCGGTGAACTCCAGCACCTCCAGCACCTTGGCGGTGGTCTCGTTCTTCTCCCGCTTCAGGCGGGGCAGGTGCAGGATGACGTCCCAGAGGCCGGAGCGGGTGCGCATACGCCGCCCGATGACCAGGTTGATGTAGACCGGCAGTTCCTCGAAGAGGGCGGTGGTCTGGAAGGTGCGGGCTATCCCCTCGCGCGCGACGTTGTGGGGGTTCCAGCCGGTGATGTCCTTGTCCCCTAAAACGATCTTCCCGGAAGTAGGCGGGATGGTGCCGCCGATGAGGTTGAAGAGGGTGCTCTTGCCCGCGCCGTTGGGGCCGATGATGGCGAGGATATTGCCCTCGGGCACCTCGAAATCGACCTTGTTCACCGCCACCAGGCCACCGAACAGCCGGGTGAGTCCCTCCAGGCGCAGCAGCGTCGTCATTCCAGCACCTCTTCCACTTTGTTCCTCTTGAACCGCACCTTCGCCCATTCCCAGAACTGTTTGGCGCCGCCTACGATGCCGCGGGGCATGTAGATGATGACGATGATGAGGATGAGCCCGAAGAAGAGGTAACGGAACTCCTCGATTCCCTTGACGCCTATCTTCTTCATGTAATCCAGCAGCCAGTAAAGCCCGATGGTGCCTATCACCGGGCCCGAGAGGGTCGCAGCCCCTCCGATGAGCAAGAAGATAAGCAGGTAGAAAGAATTCAGCTGCATGGTGATAGTCGGGTCCAGCTGGCCGTTCTCGAGGGCCAGCAGGGAGCCCGCCAGCCCCACAAAGAAACAACTGATAACGAAAGAGAGCAGCTTGTTGCGGAAGGAGTTGATGCCCACCGCCTCCGCCAGGCTCTCGTTGCTGCGGATGGACATGAAGGTCACGCCCAGCATGGATTTCACGATCAAGCGCATGATCACCAGCGTCAGCACCAGGCAGCCCAGCACGAAATAATAGCGCGCCCACCTCTGTTGCAGGAAAGCGGGCTGGGGCACCACCTGTCCCTGGATCCCGCCGGAGAGCCAGTTCCAGTTCACGAAGACCGAGTAGACGATGACGTTGAAGCACAAGGTGACGATGGCGAAATAGGGGCCCTTGGTACGCAGGGAGGGCAGCCCTATGAGCAGCCCGATGAAGGCCGTGGCCAGGCACGCCAGGGGCAGCGCCAGCCAGAAATTCAGGCCCACCCTCTGGATGAAGATGCCGAATGCGTAGGCGCCTATACCCATGAGGGCCCCGTGGGCGAGGGACGCCTGCCCGGTGTAACCCAGGATGAGGTTGAGGCTGAGGGTGGCGATGGCCCAGGCCATGGCCAGGGTCAGGATACGGGTATTGTACTTGCTCGTGATCCAGGGTATCGCCGCAGCTGATCCCAGGAGGATGACGAGGATGACCGCCTTGCCGTACTTGGCCACCTCAATCCCTCCCCCGGAAAAGGCCGGTCGGCCTTATCGCCAGTATGATGATGAGCACCGCGAAGGCGAAGACGTCCTTGTAGGCGGAGGAGACGTACGCGATGGCCATGGCCTCGATCACGCCCAGGAGATAGCCGCCCACGATGGCGCCCTTCATGCTCCCCAGCCCCCCGATGACCACGATGACGAAAGCCTTGAGGATGAGCACGCTGCCCATCTCGGGGGAGATGAACGCGAGGGGCGCCATGAGCACGGCCGCCGCGGCGGCCAGGGCGGTAGCAATGGCGAAGGTGAGGGCGGAGATGCGGTTGACGCTGATG
>CAYHAT010000078.1:0-11553 GCA_964354675.1 uncultured Actinomycetota bacterium
TGGTGCGCCCGGAAGGACTCGAACCTTCAACCTTGGGATTAAGAGTCCCCTGCTCTGCCAAATTGAGCTACGGGCGCACGCGAATATATATTATGGAATCCGGGGTTGAAAAAGGCAAGGGCGAAGAAAGCAGCGTTATTCAACACTCAAATGCAGGCGTCTTATGCTTGAAAACCGGACACCACGATACCCCTGCTGATACTTCTCCTAGGTTTCAACACAAGAAAAACAGATGAAGGTGATAGGTAAAGGAGCGGTAAAGAGAGCGGTCGGGAGCGAAGTGAAACAGCGGGCGCGAGGGCGGACAGGGGCATGTCGGGAGATCGGGGAGGGCGACGCTGAAGCCGCTCCCCCGTGAGGGAGCGGCTCACATGTAAAACAAAGAAGTTGCGTCGCAATAGTGGGACCGGTCTACTTCTTGCCCGCCACGGCCTCCTTGACCGCTGCGCCGGGCTTGAAGGATACGACCTTGGTCGCCTTGATCTTGATAGCCTCGCCGGTCCTGGGGTTGACGCCCTTGCGGGCGGCCCTCTTCCGGACGTCCCAGGTGCCGAAACCGACCAGGGTGACCTTGTCGCCCTTCTTCAATGTATTGGTGACGATCTTGATCACAGCGTCAACGGCAGCGGCAGCATCCTTCTTGCTCATCTTGGCATCCTTGGCTACAGCATCGATTAGTTCCGCCTTGTTCATGACTCACCTCCTTCGTTACTCTCGATTTCCTGAGAAATAGTTCGCTGTGATACTGATTTTCCCTTTATTCATCGAAAATAAACGGGATTCGAGAGATATTTTTTAAGCTCATCTTTAAGAGTGTGGGCGATCTGCAGGCCGCCGACAAGCCCGTAACGGGCGAACCCCATGTTAACTGCTGTTGTGAGTATCCGGCTTACGACTTTGCTTTATCGCTACCTGCACTTTGGGAGAAGGGCCTTCCAACAAACCAGGTATGTGGCTGCGGGGAGGCCAGCCGGGCCAGAGGGCCAGGCTTCAACACCCTTCGCCGGTGTCCTCTATTGCCTGCAGGGCCGCCGTGATGGCTTCCAGCACCTTATCTCGGCCCTCTCGGGCCTGAGCCGCCAGCAGGGGCTCGACGGCCTTCGTGCTGCCAAGCCTTCCCAGGGCCCTGGCGGCTTCCGTGATATCGCTCTCGATATCGCTCTGCAGCAGCGGCAGCAGGCAATCGATGGCCCGCAGGTTGTGCATCTCCCCCAGGGAACGGGCTGCGACGGCCCTTACACCGGCCGAGGGATCGGTCAGCATCTCGCTTATGGGAGCCCATAGGCTGGGCTCGTCCATGTGAGAGAGGGATTCCACCGCCCGCAATCGTACGATGCTGGCTGAATCGCTCAGGGCCTCCACCAGGAACGGAACGGCCTTGCGGTCCCCCAGCTTTCCCAGGGCCCGCACGGCGCTGTAGCGTAACGAGAGGCTGTGGCTGCGCGTGGCCTTGCACAGTTCGTTGACCACCTGGGGGTCGCCGATATCCGCCAGGGCGTCCACGATGAACTGACTGACCCCCGGGCTCTCTTTTTCCAGGCGGTCGAGGAGCGGCCGCACCGCCTTCTTATCTCCGAGCATTCCCAGGGCCCTGGCGGCTCCCTTCCTCACGTCCGGGTTGTCATGGGACAGCGCCTCGACGAGATAGGGGAAAGCGCTCTTTCCCTGGGAGGCCAGGAGATCGGAGGCTGCGAAGCGCATGAAGGGTTGAGAATGACCCATGGCATCGACCAAACCGCGCAAGTCGCCCGCGGCTGCCAGTTTTTGTAAATCGTCACGGTCTTTCATGATAAAGATTATAGTCCATCGTATATTTACTGTCCCATGCCCAGCCTCTGGGCCAGGAAGGGGGGTAGGCCGGCGGCGATGATCTTGGCTTGGGAGGCGGCGACGTCGTACTGCAGGAAGTGGAACTCCACGTTCATCTCCTCGCTGTCCATGATGCAAAGGGTGGCGATGGGCAGGCCGCCCCGGTACTGCCCGCAGCTGCCCGCGTTGAACATGTAATGCGCCCCGGGTTTGACGGCGAAGCGGTCACCGTTGTTCACCTCCTTCTCTCCCACGCGGTGGTTCTCCGGGGCAAAGACGTACGCCGCGCAGACATGGGTATGGCCTATGAAGCACAGGAGGTTGGCAGGAGGGTCGTACTCGAAAGCCAGGGACTTGAATGAGTATGCCGCTTCGAAGGAATCGAAGATATACTCGTCGGTGTCCGCGGGTGAGCCGTGGAAGAGGTAGAACGAGTCATCGATGGCCAGCACCTCGGGGAGAGACAGCAACCAGCCCCGGTTGTCGCCGGTCAGGGTCTCGCTGGTGAAGTGCAGGGCCTCCATGGCTACCGGGTTCATGTTGGGAACGATCCCCTCGTCCAGTTCCCGCAGGCCGCGCTCGTGATTCCCCTGGATGCAGCGGACGCCCTTTTCCCGCACCAGTTCAACGCAAGCGTTGGGATCGGCATTGTAACCGACGATATCGCCGCAGCACAGAAGGGCTTCCGCCCCCAGGCGTTCCGCCTCGCCCAGCACCGCCTGCAGCCCCTCCAGGTTGGAGTGGATGTCCGAGAAGACGGCGAACCTCAATGTGCCACTCCTTTCCGTCTTCTAGATTATATACGACTGTGCCGGCAAGCCCTTCAGGTGCGTCTTAAACTCGGACGACTGGCCACCCGGACGTTCTCTTAAGGAGCTTTGGTTGCGCTGGTTGGGACCCGATACATGACGTATGATGAGTGCAATGAAAGGAGAAAGAGCATGAAGCGCATAGCTGTAGCCCTGCTGATAGCCGTGTTGGCCGTGTCTGTAGCGGGATGCAAAGGGGGCTCGAGCGCCCAGGACACCCTTTCCATCCTCACGGAGGCCACGGCGGCCATGTCGGACGTCAGCGGCTACCGCATGAGCGGGACCATAGAAATGGATGCGGGAACCGTCGATGCGAGCGGCCAGAGCCAGCCCGTGAACATGGAGGTCACGGCAGACGTGCAGAACGCCGACGGCGAGATGCGCCAGCATATGTTCGCGACCATAGGCGATTACGAGGTAGAGGCCTACATCATCGGCGACGTGTACTACCAGAACATGCCGGGACAGGGGTGGATGAAGATGAGCACCGGGGCCTACCAGGCCCAGAACATGAACATGGGATTGGTGGATACGGCGCAGATGGAGATCATGGCGCAGGTGGCCAAAGATGCCGAGGTCATCGAGGAAAACGACGAGATGATCGGCTTGTCCTTCCATCTTGACCAGGAATACCTCCAGGCTTCCCTGGAACTCTACCGCAAGTACATCGAGGAGGGGAACGAACAACTGCCCGAGGAATGGTTGCAGATGGCGGAGGAGACCATCTCCGATTTCCAGGCGGATATACGCATCTGGCTCAGCAAGGCGGACGATCTCATCCAGCGCATGGAGATGGAATACACCATGGGTGGGCAGTCCCAGATGGGAGAAGTCAAGAGCTCCATGCAGATGGATTTCTTCGACTACAACGGGGATATAACGGTCGAGCTCCCGCCGGAGGCCGCGCAAGCCCAGGAGTTCACCTTCCCGCAGTGACCCCCGGCTTGACATAGGCCTCGCGCATTATTCTCGGTCAGCCTGGAGCGCGAGCAAAGCGATCTCCTAAGAAGCATGCTCAACACCAAGGGGATTTCGTCGACTCGCTTCTTGCGATGACGCCTACTTAACCAAGCGTTCTCGGTCGGTCTGTCGTTTTGCTGTAAAATGATGATGTCGTATTGATCGTCTGTGTTCCGGGAGGTTGAGGATATGTCCGACTACATAGAGGGTAAGAGCCGCTGGTGGGGATGGGGCGACCTCGACCAGAGGTTCGACGCAGAGAACCGCGAGAACATCATGCCGTTCCTGCGGGAGAATCTGGGGATGGAGCTGGACCGGGACAGGTTCACTGATCCCACCCTTGATGAGATCGATCTTCCCGCTCCCCGCACGGGGGACGAGGTGCTGGGGGCACTGCGGGAGATATGCGCTACGGAGAACGTCTCCACCGATAAGTTCCAGCGCGTAAGCCACTGCATGGGCAAGAGCTACCGGGACACCCTGCGCTTGCGCATGCGGCGCATAGAAAGGCCCATTGACGTGGTAGCCTGGCCCAGGGAGGAGAAAGAGATCGTCGAGATCCTTCGCCTGGCCGAGGAGAAGGACCTGGCGGTCATACCCTTCGGGGGAGGCTCCAGCGTGACCGGAGGGGTAGAACCCATGGCGCAAGGAAAGGCGGGCGTTATCAGCCTGGACCTGGCGCGGTTGGACCGCGTCCTGCGCGTAGACGCCACCTCGCAGACCGCGGTCATCCAGGCGGGCGCGCTGGGGCCGGAGATCGAGGAGCAGCTCAATGAGCAGGGTTACACCCTTGGCCACTTCCCTGAGAGCTTCGACCACTCCGCCCTGGGAGGATGGCTCGCTACCCGCGCCTCGGGGCGCCAGTCCACGGGCTATGGGGACATAGAGGACATGGTGCTGGCCTTGCGCATGGTCACGCCACGGGGGGTCATCGATACCCGGCGGGTCCCCTCTACCGCGGCCGGCCCGTCAATACTCCAGTTCTGTGTCGGCTCAGAGGGTTTTCTGGGCATCATCACCGAAGCCACCATGAGGATACGTCCTTTCCCTGACGTGACCGATTACCGTGGACTGATATTCCGCAATTTCGCGGCCGGGGTATCCGCGATCCGCGAGATGATGCAGCAGGGCATGGTACCCACCTGCGTGCGACTCTCGGACCGCACCGAGACCGCCCTGGCCCAGGCCTTCCGCTCTTCCACCGGTCACAAGTGGAAGAGGAAGGCCGAGGACACCGCCCTCAAGCTACTGGCCAGCAGGGGATACTCCTTCGACGACGGTGCCTTCATGATCCTGGGACTTGAAGGCGAGCGCGAAGAGGTCGAATACCTGAGGGCTGGGATCCTCCGGCTCTGCCGTAAACTGGGCGGTTTCCACCTGGGCACGAGCCCCGGCAAGCAATGGTACCGCAGCCGGCACGAGACGGCCTACTTCCGCGAGCAGCTCATAAACTGGGGAGTCATGGTGGATACGATAGAGACCGCCACAACCTGGGACAACCTGCTCCACCTGTACGGCGAGGTGCGCAGCGCGCTGCGCACCGCCCTGGAGGAGGCGGGCGGCAAGAGCATGGTGGCCTGCCACGTCTCCCATTCTTATCGCGAGGGCTCATCTCTTTACTACACCTTCTTCGCCCCCATGGATGCTGAGGGGAAGGAGGAGGAGCAATGGGATAGGGTCAAGCGGGTTGTTTCCGAGGCCATAATGGAGTACGGCGGGACCATCAGCCACCATCACGGCGTGGGATACGAGCACGCCCCCTGGATGCGCCAGGAGGTGGGCGACATCTCCCTCGAGGCCATAAGGGCCGTTAAGGAGGTCATGGACCCCGCGGATATCATGAATCCAGGTAAGCTCATACCGTCCCGCTGACGTCCACGCGCGGCGAGGTGGGACCCGGTATTCAAAGTACTGTAAGGCTGAGGCTGCAGGGATCGGGCGGGGAGAGCATGGGGGGAGTCGAAGAACGGGCGGCGGGCGGCACGGCAGTCCGCATCGGGGTTGGCTTGATCGCCCTCGGCCAACTGTCCTCAACCATTCTGGAGGGATGCCGCAGCTGGCTCGAATGTTACCTCACCTCTAACTTCACCGCGTTCGAGTGGGCTGTCGAGAAAGAGGACTGGGACCTGCAGTGGGCCGATCCACTCTGGCTTCTGGACAGGGCGCAGGCTCGCATGGAGGAGGCGGGATGGCAGTTCTCTTTCCTGGTCGCCGACGGTAAGGATTACCCTTCCACCAGCGGCCCTGCGGCGACCCTGTCCTTCAGTCATTCCTCGGTCCTCATCTATCTCTCCGACCTAATCCTGGACGGCCAGGAAGCCGATGACGGCGAGGCGATAACCAGGTGCTGTTACCTCATCCTGGCCTACTTCGCCCGCCTCAACGGCCTGCCACACCTGGAGGATAAGATGATAAGAGCGCGCGACCTCGACGAGGGCAACCCGCTGAGCCCGGAGGAGACGAAGGAGCTTGACGCCTCCCTGCATAGCTTGGCCGACGGTGTCCTGCGCCGGAGCGTGAAGGAGATCAAGGGCCTGGCCCTCTATGCGAGGATAATATTCTCGCACCCCATGCGCGTGCTGCGGACGGTGTTGAGCCACCGCCCTCTGCGCATAGTGTTCAGCCTTGGCAAGCTGGTGTTTGCGACCATGGCCGCGCTGGTACTGGCGTTGCTCTCCACGGAACTCTGGTACCTGGGGGTGGGAATAAACATCTGGAGGCTGATCCTCATCGCAGTCGCCGTGCTGCTGGCGGCGACAGTGTACGTCGTATTCCGCCAACGCCTTTACGTGAGCAGGGTATCCCGCTCCCTGTCCGAACAGGCGGCCTTCTTCAACCTCACGAGTTTTTTCACCGTGTTCAGCGTGCTGCTGGCGCTCTTCGTCATCATCTTCGCCGTGACCATCCTGGTCACCCTGGGTGTTTACCCCCGCTACATAGTCGAGGACTGGATAATGAAGAAGGAGGTGGGGTTCTTCGACTACATGAGGGTTTCCCTCCTTATCAGCTCCATGGCCATGGTGGTGGGAGCCTTGGGCGCCGGCCTGGAGGAGAACGAGCACTTCAGGCAAGTGATGTATACCGAAAGAAACCGTTGAGGTATCCGCATGGATATGGTACCTATATTCGTCTATGGCACGCTCAAGCCGGGCGAGAAGATGTTCCGGCACATAAGCCACACGGTACGCGACACAGTGCCTGCGGCCATCTCCGGGCGCCTCTACGAAACCCCCTTCGGATACCCGCTGCTGGTGGAGCCTGGCAGCGAGAAAGAACCCATCATCAATGGCGTACTGCTCATCCCCCTGGAGGACCAATACGAGGAGATGGTGCGTATCATCGACGTCATCGAGGGGGAGGCCGGCTTCGAGAAGGGCAAGATGGAGGTTGCCCTGGAGAACGGGCAGAGGGTCACGGCGATCATCTATTTCTACCGCGAGGCGCCCGCCTACGCTCGGCCTTTCCACGGCACGGACTGGCCTTAGCACCCCGCTGGCTTTAAGGTCGTTGTGACCGTTGCTGGTGATCACCTCAGGCCTGTTGATGTTCCCTGGCACGCGCGGTGAAGACGATGCTGGACGGCTCGGGGGAATACCACTCCACCTCCGCCTCCTTGCCCTCGGCGATCTCGAACAGCGCAGCCATCTGTCCGGCCAGCAGGTGTTCGTTATAGGGATTTTCCACGGTGACCGTCAGCCCTTCGAAACCGTACTCATAATCGACCGGGTTGCCCTGACCGCGCAGCGGCAGGGTCGCCATGGCGTTCTCGTAGATGCTCTCCCTCTCCCGCCGGGGGAGGACGCTGCTCTCATCGCCGGCTATACCCAACTCGCGGATGCGCCGGTGGGTGTAATCCTTCTCGGCCTGGATGATGTGAGGGTAGATGCTGCCGCCTAGCTCCCTCTCCAGCTCCTGGAAGACGCTGGTGGGGACGTAACCGTCCAGGAAGGTCAGCCGTGTATTGCGGCGGTTGTCGATGATGGTGCCTTCCTCCTCGTTCCAACGCAGGTAGGCGAGTTCGCGCGGCGTGCCGCAGGACCGGCAGCGGGGCATGTAGAAATGACCCGGTTTTTGTTCGGGGTACTCGAGCTCGAGGCGCCCGGATATCTCCGGCCTTTTTCCGGCCGGCTTGATGGATATGACATCCCCCTCTTCCGACTCGATCCAGGTGTGCTCGAAAGGCTTCCTCTCCAGGCTCTCGAAGGCTCCCAGGATGATGGCGGCCATGAGCTCGCGGTTATAGGGGTTGCGCACCAAGGCCTCCCCGCCCTTGCCGGGTTTGTAAGAGATGGCCTTGGCGTAAGCTTGCCCCAACCAGATGGAGAGACGGCAGAAGGCATAGACAACGGCCCGCTTGTTGGGCCCCCAGCGTCCGGCGAGGTAGGGAAACTTGTTCAGTTGCGAATCGATGGTATGCACCGAGGCGTTGCGCTGAGCCTCGAAGACGAGGTGGGATATGGGCAGCCCCAGGCTCTCCTCGATGCGCGAGAAAAGGTGGGTGAGGAAGTCCGACTCGATGATCACCACCCGGTAGTCGGGATTGACGGCCATGGTGATGGTGCCGTTCTCGTTCCAACGGATGAGCTTGCTCAACCAATATGGAAACCCGCATTCCCTGCAGCTCTTCATCGTCAACTCCTCGTCCTTGCCTCGCTTTCCCGTTATAGCGTCCTCTCATATATTAGACGCTTTTAGGCGGCGGCAAAGACCGCCTGGATCATAGCGAAGAACCGACCCTCCGGTTTTCCCGCTTGCTCTACCCGGACCGCTCGCTGTAACGCCCCTTCCGCAGTACTTCAAAGCGCGTTCAACTTGGGTGGGCTGACCTGGGTATCCACCCCGATGAGCTGCTCCTCCCGGTAGAGCAGTGTCGCCTTATCGTACACGATGATGGTGTTCTCGGGCATGAGGCTGTCCTGCACCTCCTGGGTGTACAGGGGCTCGCCCAGGAGCTGGGTGGCCTCCCCCGGCGTCATCGTGGCATCGAAATCCTGGGGGCGCAGGTCGGTGGGCGGATACGCGGCCGACTCGTCCTCGATCGGCTCTTCGCCGAAGAGGCGCCCGTTGTCGAAATCGAGTGCCTTCCCCTGCGAGAAATATGTCCATCTTTCCACGCGGTCGGAGCTCGCGGGATCGATGGTGATGAAAAAATGGTCGGGGTACCCGAGCTCGTCAACCGTCCTGCTCTGGTCGGCGGAGAGTCCGGATATGTACTCGACGGCCGGATTCTCTTCCTCCAGCGGCAGGGGCGGAGGTTCCTCTTCCCCACACCCGGTCAACGACAGAGATAGAAACACAACCGCTATACACAACACCGTGAGGACAAGGGCGAGACCCTCTCTTACGCGATATCCGCGAGGCTTAAGGCTATTTCTGCTCATGGTATGATTATATACACGTTCTTCTTCAAGAAGCGTGGGTAGCTACGAAACCTTTTGGGGTCAGGCCTCAAAACTTTAACTCTCCTACGAAACCTTTGGGGTCAGACATCAATACATTAATCCTCGGGCGTAGACAAACCGCGCGCGAGCTTACCTATACACATCGCATAGTGCGACGTTCCCGCCGGGTGCCTCGCCCCAGGCTTTGCTCCAGGCTCATAGCGTTTTTCCTGGGGGAACCAGGACCCGGCGGTGTGACTCTAATGTGGCAAGCCAGGTTGGGTCGTGTTATAAAGCAGATATCCGTCATCCACGTGATCGCAATATCGCAGACCGCAGGGAGAACGATTTGGACGGGAAGACCTGTATCGCTGTTACATTCGCCACCTTACTCGCCTTGCTCTTGACGCTCCCGGCGGGATGCGGAGGTGGAGATAAGGGAGCGATATCGGAGGTCGTCCTGGGCAGCCTGGCGCTGCAGGACTCCTTCGCCCTCTATTACCCCGTCCCTGCCTCGACCACCCCGCGCATCCCTGCCTACACGGTCAACCCGGGCCTCTCCAACGTCGTGGGTGCCGGTGGGGTGAGTATGCCCCCGGGTGTGGCCAGCACGCTTGCAGTACAGGGATTCGCAGCCGTCGCGGGCGGTAGCGACAGCATATACCAGGTTTACCAGGATGCTGCGGGCGCGAAGTTCGTGACCGTCGACGCCCTCCTGCACACCTTTCACTCGCTCTACACTTACGCCCTGCGCGACGCGGAGGAGGGGTCCCTGGCCGCCGATCTCAAAGCCCTTGTCGCTTCCCTGTACGATACCGTCGAGCGCATGTGCCGCGGCAGCGAGGGAACGGTGCGGGAAGCCGCCCTCTCGGACCTCGCTTACCTGGGCGTGGCAGCGCGACTGCTGAGTGTGGAGACGGCGCTCCCACCCGAGGTCGCAGACATGGTGGGGGAGGAGCTCGCCTTCATCGCGGGCCATGCCGGTACAGCCGTATCACCTGTCTTCGGGTCCCAGGAGGATTACAGCTCGTACGAGCCACGTGGCTACTATGCCGATGGCGGAGAGCTCGCAGGATATTTTCAGGCCATGACATGGCTGGGGAGGACGGGCTTCTACCCGAGCCCGGGAACGGGTCCCGGGGACATCGTGGCCGGACGGGACATGACCCGGCAGGCCCTGGTATTAGTGGGGGCCCTGCACATGGCCGAGGTGGATGGGAAACCCGCATACGCGGTGTGGGACCGCATCTACCAGCCCAACTCTTACCTGGCCGGGTACGCCGAAGACCTCAACGCCTATCTATATACGCGCCTGGCGCGTGAGCTCTTCGGGCAGAGCTTTCCGCTGAGCCGCCTGCAAGACGACGCGCTCATGGACGAGTTCATCGCCCGGGCCGTGGCGGAACAGCCGGCCGGTATCGTGCCCGTGGTGGGTATGACGGAGAGCATCGATGAGTCCTCCGTATCCTTCCGCTTCTTCGGGCAGCCCGGCTTCCCGGATGAACGTGTCTTCCAGGAGCTGGTGGCGCCGGAGGTACCGGACAGGTTCATGCCCCGAGGGCTCGACGTGCCGGCGGCCTTGGGCTCGGACCGCGCCCTGCAGATCCTGGACCAGGTCTATGGGGAAAATGGTTACGAGGGATATACGGAGAATATGGAGGCTTTACGCGCGCTGCTCAAGAACGTCGACCCCACCCAGGCCCACTCCAACACCTATTGGAGCTGCCTGGATATCCAGCGCCTCATGTTGAAGCCCTGCGGCGATGGGTACCCCACCTTCATGCGCGCCGCCGCCTGGCAGGACCGCGGCCTCTACGACTTCCTGGGTGCGTGGGCCGAGATGCGCCATTGCGAGGTCGACTATACCGGGCAGGGCGCCGCGGAACCGCCCGGCGCGCCGGCCGGGACGGAACAGGGATACGTGGAGCCCTGCCCCGAGGCTTTTGCTCGCCTGGCCGCGACGACGGACGTGATACGCCGCGGGCTGGATGAGCGGGGCCTGGCCTCCGCACCGCTGCAGGAACGCCTGAACGAGCTGTACGAGCTCCTGCTCGCCCTCAAGACCATGGCCGAGAAGGAGCTACGCAACGAACCCCTCAGCGCCGAGGAATACGCGGCCATCGCGAACATCGGCGGGACCATGCGCTACCTGGCGACCTTTCCCTCGCAGGAGGGGGGAGAGCAGGCATCCGAGACGGGTGCCTACATGCCGCTGGTCGACAACGTCTATAGCGACCCCAACTACGGCGAAACGCTGCAGGCGGCGGTGGGCAGACCGGTGACCTACTACGTGATCGCACCGGTGGCCGGGCGGCCCACCCTGACCGTGGGGGCCGGGTATTCTTACTACGAATTCGTGAAACCTACCAATGAGCTCCTCACGGACGAGGCCTGGCAGGAGATGGTAAACGCGGGGCAGTTCCCCGAGACCCCTGCCTGGGCTGCCTCCTTCCTGCAGTAGGCGGGCAAGCCAACCCGAGAAACGTCGTTCGTCAAGCTGATGGCGAATGTAGTTAAATCAAAGGTTCTTCTCCGAGAAGGGCAACACTTTGGGGTCAGACCTCAAAAATCTGCCTCTCCACCCGCTGCAGTTA
>CAYHAT010000079.1:0-11399 GCA_964354675.1 uncultured Actinomycetota bacterium
ATGTGGCAAGCAGGGCCTTTTCTGGTTTATGTGGAATGTGGAGGGCTGACCCCCGTCTTGATGAAAGGCCTCGCGCACTATTCTCGGTCAGCCTGGCTTGTGATGACGTTTTCAATGAGTTTACGAATACAGTGAGGAAAGAGAGGAGGCCGGGCGTGAAGCCCGGCCTCCGATCGTAGCTCAGTCTTGCAGTCTCTAGTACCCGATGGAGTCGGTGGCCCAGGTCCTGCCGTTGCCGTACATGGCCCGCTCCACCACCACGCTGCCCTCCGTGGCTTCCACCATGGTGGAGACGTCGAAGGTGGTCGCGTAGTCGTTGACCTTGATGGTCCAGCGCGAGCCGGCGGGGATGGTCACCCCCTGCAGGCCTGCCGGGACCTTCTCACCGGTGTCGGTCTGGAACTTGACGTTCACCTTGGCATTGGCCGTGTTGGGGTTCTGGATGAGGATGAAGGTCTCCATGCCGCCTGAGGTGGAGCCCTCGGGCAGGTACCACATGGTATCCGGCATGACCGCCCCGATGGAGTCGGTAGCCCAGGCCCTGCCGCTGCCGAACATGGACCGCTCCACCACCACCGCGCCCTCGCTGGCCTTGACGTAAGTGGAGACATTGTAGCTGGTCACGAAATCGTTGACCTTGAAGGTGCGGCGCGACTTGGCGGGGATGGTCAGCCCCTGCAGCATAGCCGGGGCCTGCTCGCCGGTGTTGGTCTGGAACTTGACGTCCACCTTGGCATTGGTCGCATTAGGGTTCTGTATGAGGATGTAGGTCTCGAAGCCGCCCGCCGTGGCGCCCTCGGCCAGGTACCATTTGTCGGACAGCACCGGCGCCCCGATGGAGTCGGTGGCCCATTGCCTTCCCGGACCGTACATGGCCCGCTCGCACACCACGCGCCCGTCTGCCGCCCACACGTAGGTGGATACGTCGAACTTGTTGGGCACGTAGTCGTTGACCTTGAAGGTCTTGCGGGTATTGGCGGGGATGGTCACCCCTTGCAGGGCCGCCGGGGCCTGCTCGCCGGTGTCGGTCTGGAACTTGATATCCACCTTGGTGGCAGATTCGTAGGGATTCTGCACCAGCAGCCAGGTCTCCATGCCTCCGGCCGTGGACCCCTCCGCCAGGTACCATTCCTGGGCGGGAGAGGGGTTGGTCACCGCGATGGAGTCGTGCCCCCACACCTTGCCTGCGCCGTATACGGCGCGCTCGCTGACGACGTCACCGTCGATCGGCTCCACCTTGGTGGAGACGTTGAAGTTGGTGACGTAGCTGTTGGCCAGGAAGGAGCGGCGCGACTTGGCGGGGATGGTCACCCCCTGCAGGGCCTCCGGGGCTATCTCCTCCGTATCCGTCTGGAACTTGATGTTCACGTGCACGTCGGTGGCACCCGGGTTCTGTACCAGCACCCAGGTCTCGAAACCGCCGTCGGTCGCTCCCTCCGCCATGAACCAGCCCGCGGGGTTGATGCGCATCTGGGTGTAGTCAGCGTACTGTGGCGCAATGTTCTTGAGACCATCGCCGTCCAGGTCGGGCATGCCCATGACGTACTGGAAGAGGGCCCCCCATGCCTTGACCTCCGCGGGACCGCTCTTCACCAGGAAGTTGTTGAGGTTGGGGTCTTGTACCCCCGCCTCGGTCCTCGGCAGCACGCTGAATAGTTTCATCATGAAACTCGCTGCGTAGAAGTTGGTGGTCATCTTGTAAAGGCCTGCGGGATTGATGGGCACCCAACCTCCGGCTCCGTCCGGGAGTTCGAAGCTGGTCACCTTGGCACCAGTTGGCCCGGCGGGACGGTAGCTGAACCTGGCCCCGGAGAGCTGCACGAAGAAGTCATTCAGGCCTATGGCCAGGGTTCCCTCCAAGATCACTTTCAGCTCGGCCCCGGCGAGATAGAAGCTGACCATTGAATATCCGAACTGGCCGGCCGGGGGAGGTTGTGTGGCGGATATCCCCAGTGGGACGGTGCGGTGCAGGTCGTAGAAGGAGAATTGCCCCCTCCCGCCCTTGGGGATGTTGCCCCGGATCAACCCGTTGCCCTCAAAGGCTATTTTAACGGGTTTACCGGGCGGGCTCAGAGCGGTTGCTATGGCCTTGTAGGCGTCGGTGACGAGGTTGCCCAGGTTGGTCTCCACGAAGGGAGGGTTGTCATTGAGGTTGAACCCGCCGTCGCCCCCCAGGTCCGTCTCCGCTATGGGGGCCAGGATGCTCTGGCCTCCCAGGATGGGAGTCAAAGCAGTGGTCAAGCCCCCGACGTAGGAATTGATGACCGCGTCAAGGGCTGGTACGGTGGGGACGTTCTGGTCGATAGGGATGGCGTTGGCGTTGCGCACCGAGACCTTGCCCCCCTCGAGCTTCAGCTCCAGTACGCCGAGGTGGCTGGTATAGGCTCCCGCCTGCACGATGGTGGTGTTGCCCACGGTGATGGGGGGATAGTTGAGGTCGTGGCTGTGGCCGCCCACGATGACGTCGAGGCCGTTCACGAAACCCGCGAGTTGCTCCTCCTCCTCCGTCCCGCAGTGGCTCAGGCACACCACCACGTTGCAGCCCGCCCCCCGCAGGGTGTTGACCATCTGCTGGGCCTTTATCAACCGGTTGAAGAAGCTCTGCTGCTCGTTCAGCGGTGTGGTGTTCCCGAAGGTCACACCGCCCAGGGCGGCGGTCGGGGCGACCGCCTCCGCCTCCACGCCCAGGAGGCCGAAGATGCCCACCTTCAGCCCGTTGGCGTAGGTCTTGATGGTGTAAGGCTGTATGGCCAGCTGGGCTCCGCCGAGATCCGCGGCGGAATACAGGGTCTTCAGGTTGGTCGCATCAGCTGTGGCACCGAACTGTATATTTGAGCACAGGATGGGCAGCTTGATCGGGCCGCCGGCGGCTGGGGGCCGGTTCTTGGCGAATAACAGCGCGTTGTACCTGTAGCCCACGCCCTCGTCGAAATCGTGGTTGCCCATGGCCACGGCGTCGTATCCCATCGCCTGCATCAGGCCGAGCTCGGCCGCCGCCTGGGTCTCCAGCCAGGCGAAAAGGGTTCCCTGGTTATAATCCCCCGCGCTCAAGGTGAGCACCGGCTCGCCCGCGGCTACTTTCTGTGCCTTGATCGCCCCTATTTGGGAGGCGATGCGGGAGAAGCCTCCGATGGTCGGGTAAGTGGGGTAGTCGCTGGCCGGACCGTATGGGATCAACTCGGAATGTTCGTCGTTGGTATGCAGGATGGTGAAGTTCAGGCCCCCCTGGGCTTCCGCCCTGCGGGCCGCGGGCAACACGGCTACCAGGCTGCACACCAAGGCCAGGCATGCCAGGATGCCCAATACTTTTTTACCGTTCATGTACGACAAACGCATCACCCCCATAACTAGACCAGGGCTCCTACACTTACCTCAAGGCATCTCCGCGTCTCCCGGCAACCTCGCAACGGTAGCGTTCATGCGGGAAACACCAATGTATATATACCACATTGTAGCTCTGCTTAAACCACGCCCCATACTTGATTCTACTACAATCCAGGCCTGGGGTCCCTTTCTTCCCTGGCATCGTACGGCAACGACGATATCGCCGTGCCGGCTCTCTGCATCCACCTCAATTCTTCGACGTCAGAACCAATCCTGCCTTCTTGCGATAATGAACATGCCCACGGTGATGACGATGATGGCGATCCAGAAGAACAGGTAGCCCCAATACCAATATATCTCCGGAAAGTGCTTGAAGTTCATGCCGTAGACGCCCGCCAGGAAGGTCGCGGGCATGAAGAAAGTGGCCACGGCGGTCAACCGCTTCATGGTCACGTTGAGGCGGTTGCTCACCGTGCTCAGGTGGATGTCCACGGAACTGGAGATGAGCTCGCTGTTGTTGTCCACCTCCAGGTACACCCTGGTGAGATGGTCGTAGACGTCCATGAGATAGACGCCCATGTCGTCCGGGATGACCGGCAGGTCGCGGCGGGCGAGCCTCAAAACCACATCCCGCAAGGCAGAAATGGTGCGTCGCGCCGCCATGTTCTGATGCTTAAGGGCCATGACCGCGCTGATATCGCTGCTCTTTTTGTCGGATAGAATCATCTCCATATAGGAGTCGATGTCTTCCTTGAGCTTCTCCACGAGAGGGAACCATTCCTCCACCGTGACGTTCATGATGCTGTAGAGGAAGAAAGCGGGATGGTCGCGACGCGGCGCCGGCTCCTTGCGCAGCCTGTCGAATATGTTGTCGATCTCCGGCAGATCCGGTATATGCGCGGTGATGAGGAAATTATCGCCCAGGACCATGTAAAGGCTTGTCGTCTCAAGCTTCTCCGTGGCCGGCTCGTCGCGGATGACGTTCCAGATGACCAGGACATGGCCGTCGAATTCCAGCACGCGGGGCAACGTCTCCGCCTCCAGGGGGACCTCGACCATCAGGGGGTGGAGGTCGAAGAAATCCCGCAGAGACCTGCGCTCTGCGAGGGATGGGTCCTGGAGGTCCACCCAGACGAGCTTGCATGCGGCGAGGTCAACGCCCTCCAGGCTTTCGCCCTCATGCGGGTGCCCCTCGTTGTCGATGATGTAGGTCTTCATGGCGTTCGGCTCGATACTTTCTCTATCGCCTCCCGGTACCTGCTGCGGTCTCCCCCGATATCGCTGCCTCCGGCTATATCGGGATATACCCTATCCATTTATTCTGCAAGCAGATGCTATTACCTCCGCTTGCGGCACGGCATCTGTACTCCTTCAGGGGTCCTGGCCCCGGGCCTTTTAACCTATAATCGCAAGTGAGGATATTTACTATGAAGATAGGCTATGCCTGCATCAACCTTTCCCTGTCCTGCCGGAGCTCCCGGACCTTCCGGCTGAAGTCCTACTCGGCCGGGATGATGGAGAAGACGGTGGGGGGCAACCTCTCCTGCCTGGGGGAGCAGCTCGGGTACAACCTGGAGCATGATATCTCCTACTTCCGCATCTCCTCGGACCTCGTGCCCTTCGCCTCCCACCCCATATGCGACTACCCCTGGCAGCAGGCGTTCAAGGTAGAGTTCAAGGCGATAGGCGCCTTCATCAGGGAACATTCCATGCGTGTGACCATGCATCCCGACCAGTTCATCCTCATCAACTCCCTGGACGAGGGCATCCACGAGAGAAGCGTGGCTGAGCTCTTCTACCACGCCGAGGTGCTGGACCTCATGGGCCTGGACACCTCCCA
Organism: uncultured Actinomycetota bacterium; assembly: GCA_964354675.1. Lineage (GTDB taxonomy): Bacteria > Actinomycetota > Geothermincolia > Geothermincolales > RBG-13-55-18 > SURF-21. The sequence continues at coordinate 5,165 of CAYHAT010000079.1, forward strand.
CAAGGTCCAGATACACGTGGGCGGGGCCTACGGCGACAAAGAGGCGAGCCTGGCCCGCTTTACAGCCCGCTATAAAAAGCTTCCGGCGAAGGTAAAGAGGCGGTTGGTGGTGGAGAACGACGAGAGGTCGTACGGGCTCGCGGACTGCCTGGCTGTCAGCACCGCGTGCGGCGTACCCGTGGTCTTCGACACCCTGCACCACAGCGCTAACAACCGCGGGGAGAAAACCAGGAAGGCCGTTTCCCTGGCGGGTTCGACCTGGGGAGAGAAGGACGGACCGCCCATGGTGGATTACAGCAGCCAGAAGAAAGGAAGCAGGCCGGGAGCCCATGCCTACGCACTGGACCCGGACGACTTCCGCTCCTTCCTCACGGCATCACGAGGCCCGGACTTCGACGTCATGCTCGAGGTGAAGAACAAGGAACGCAGTGCCCTCGAGGCGATCTTTATCCAGCGGGCTTTGGGTTTTTAACTATATGGGGTCAGGTCTTGCTTTTTGGTGCCCCTGGGGGCATATAAGCCCCGGGGTCGAACTCGTCCTCTCTCACCACAACCGACATCGATAAGCTCTCGCGGGCTTTCCCTGCCATACCATCGAGTGCAAAGAGAAAGGGGCCCGGTGAAGGGCCCCTGGTGTCTTGCCTTTACGGGGATGTTGTTCTGTTACTCCGCGGTTGCCTCCGCAGCTGCGGTTACCGTGACCTTGAAGGTCTCCGTACTCTCGGGCGCCACGTCGGTCTCCCAGGGACGCAGGTATTCGAGCACGATCTCGGTCTCACCTTCGGCTATGGCCTCGAAGGTCCAGACCTCCTCGCCGGGAACGCCGACCATCTCGCCCTCGCCCTCACTCGTCCCGCTCTCCGAACTCGTCTTCGCGAACTCCGAGCTCACCAGCTCGACGACATCTTCGTCCAGGGGCTCCGCGAGCTGCCACGAGTATCCGGTGGTGGGGTTGGACTCCAGGACGATGGCGAATTCCAGTCCCGCCTCGACCTCGATGGTCTCATCGGGGTTATCGTACTGCTTGGGTTCCTTGTCCATGCTGCCCGCCTGCTTCACCCTCACATTGAAGGTCACGGTGGTCTGGTCAGAGATCGCCTCGGCCTCCCCGGATTCTTCGCCCTCCGCGGTCTCGGTGGCCGTACCCTCGGTTCCTTCCGCTCCGGCTTCGGTTCCCTCCGTTCCAGCCTCGGTTCCTTCTCCTTCCACGGTCTCAGTACCGGCGGGCTCTTCCTCTTCCCAGGGCCGGATGTAGGACATGGTGATGGAGGTGTTTCCGAGGCCCTGTGCCTTGAAGGTCCATTTCTCCTCCCCCGCGGCGCCTATGAGCTCCGTGTCGGGCTCTATGAACTCGGTCTTCACCAGGACGACTATCGCCTCGTCCAACGGCTCTGCCAGTTTCCACTGATATCCGGTGGTGGGATTGGATTCCAGGACGATGGCGAACTCCTCTCCCTTCTCGACCTCGATAAGGGTCGCGGGGTCCCTGTACTCTTTCGCCTCACCGGGAAGCTCACATCCACTCACGGTGAGGACGAGGGCCGCGAGGACGAAAGCGATCACTACTGCTGCCGACCTGGGGTGCTTCATCTTCTGATTCCTCCTCGTTCCGTCGTTAAACCCTGCGGAGAGCAAGGGCCCGTCTGCTTCCCTTGCGTCTGGCTCTGCCGAATACTAATTATAACGTAACGACCTCCTGGGGGCTAAGCCGCAGCCGAAATGCGTTATATTGTTGATTAGACGACGCTTGCGCAGGCGAGAGACTACCGTACCGGTCAAGGGGTGATGGACATGCTGGACATGGATATGGAGGGGATCCTGGGCCTGGAGTGGAGGGAGCACGAGGGTAATCCCCTCATCCCACCTCCCTTCCCTTCGCCCATCCTCGCGGACCCCACTTTCCTTCCTCCCCCGGAGACCCCTGACGGACTCTGGCACCTTTTCGCCCACTCCATCCTGGGCATCCACCACTTCACCTCACGGGACGGGTTGGCCTGGGAGCGCGGCAAGGGTGTGGTGTGCCGCAACAGCCTCAGGGCTTTTCTCTTCGCGAAGGATGGTACCTTTTACCTCTTCTACGAGAGGTTCCTGAGGCTCTTCCCTTTCCCCTACCGCTCTCGCATCGAGGCCAGGACCTCCCTTGATCTGGATTCATGGAGCAGACCTTCGGTGGTCATGGAGCCCATCTTGGCCTGGCACAAGGAAGGCTGCAAAGGGGCGGTGAGCAATCCCTGCGTGGTCGAGGAGGAGGACGGTTTCCGCCTGTATTACAGCGCCGGGTTGGTCTATCTCAGGGACTGCCGCTTCTCGGAGCCGAAGTACATAGGCGCCGCCCGTTCCAAGGACCTGCTCGGGGATTACGACATCGTACCGGAACCGGCACTCCAGCCCACGGCCCTGGACGCTTATGCGAACATGGGCGCCGGAGCCATGAAGGTGCTGCGGGTGCAAGACGGCTACGTCGGTTTCCAGAACGGCATCTACTGGGATGCCGATAAGGCCCACACGCGTTCGACCATCCGGCTGGTCACCTCGCGCGACGGCCTGGCCTGGGACATCCCGCAACGCGGACCCATCCTCGGGCCGGAGCCGGGGTGGAAGAAAGGTTTCGTATACGCGTTGGATGTGAGGAAGGTGGGAGACCGCTTTTATATGTATTTCAACGCCCGGGACGGTTGGCTCATGGGCCGGGAGCACGTCGGCCTGGCCTTCGGAACCTGAAGAATACGAGGCCGTTGAGGAACCGGGCCAACCCATGAGCGAGGGCAGAACCTTCTTCCTGACCCGTAAACCTTTATAGCCTTATACCGGGCTTGATTGAACATAACGATGCTGGGAATAAGATAGGTGTGCGGACACGGCAAACCCGGAATGCAAAGGATTCGAGTGAGGTGAGCGAGGTGGTCTTGTGAGGAAATCCATCATCATCATCGGCGCGGGGATGGGCGGCCTGGCCGCGGGCATCTACGCCCAGGCCAACGGCTACGACACCCGCATCTTCGAGATGCACACCCTGCCCGGGGGACAATGCTGTGCGTGGAAGCGCAAGGGATATACCTTCGATGGGTGCATCCACCACCTCTTCGGGTGCTCACCGCATACACGTCTCAACGGCCTCTGGAGGGAGCTGGGCGTCATGCCCAGGGAGCAGGTCTCTACGCAGGAGTGCGTGAGCGTCCTATCAGCGCAGGGCACCCTCTTCCGGGACTACTGGGAGTTGGACGTGCTGGAGAGCCACCTCAAGGAGCTCTCGCCCGCGGACGCGGAGGTCACAGGCGACTACATCAAGGGCATCAAGGTCTTTGCGAAGAGCGACCTCTGGGGAGATGCGATGATGGGCAGCGCGGCGGACCTGGTCAAGTTGCTGCCTAAGGTTTTTCCAGCCGCAAGATGGTTCAGGCCCGACATGACGCGGTTCGCCGCACGCTTCGGTGACCCCTTCCTGCAAAAAGCTTTCCCGCTGCTCGAGTACTCCATCCCGGAGATACCCTTCATGCTGCATCTCGCCAAGCACGCATATGGATACCTCGGGGACATCGCCTGGCCCGTGGGGGGGTCCATGGAGCTCGCCGGATCCATGGAGAAGCGTTACCTGGACATGGGGGGCGAGGTCTACTACAAGTCGCGGGTCCAGAAGATCCTCACCGCGGGGGATAAGGCCGTGGGCGTGAAGCTGGAGGATGGGAGCGAGCACCGGGCGGACCTGGTGATCTCCAACGCCGACGGCCGCAAGACCATCCTGGAGATGCTGGTGGGCCGCTACATGGACCAGCGTATCCGCGGTTGGTGCCAGGATGTGGACGATGAGACCCCGTGGGCGGTACACGTCTTCCTGGGAGTGGACCGCGACCTCTCCAACGAGCCCTCGGCCATGGTCATGCTCCTGGACGAGCCGGTTACCATAGCCGGGCACGCCACCGACAGCCTGGAGATGCAGACCTACGGTTTCGACGCGACCATGGCCCCGGAGGGAAAGGGCGTGATCAAGGTGGAGCTGGTCTCCGCCTACCCCTATTGGAAAGAGCTGGTAAAGGACAGGGACCGCTACGAGGAGGAGAAACAGAAGGTCGCAGGCACCGTGATCGATATCCTGGACGCAGGCTATTTCTCGGGCATCAAGGGGCAGGTGGAAGTGGTGGACGTGCCCACCCTCCTGACCTGGGAGCGCTACATGGGCGGCACCCACGGTTTCCAGAACATGCCCAACAGAAAGATGAACGTTGTCGGCAGCTTTTTCGGCAAGGGTTTCACGTGTCTTCCCAGCCTCTCCAACTTCTATATGGTGGGAGCCTGGGCTACCATGGCGGGAGCACTCTTTGCGAACGCCCTCTCGGGGAGGAAGGTCGTCAAGCACATCTGCGAAAAGGACGGGAGGCTGTTTGAGATCCCGTCCTGATCCCAGGCATAGGGGTCGGCCCTGGACTGGTGCCTGAGGCAACATCCGTGCACGCGCTTATTGCGTTTCGGGCGCATTAAGGTTGCTTCGTCGGCGAAGACGCCTCCTCGCAATGACGTTCTTTCGATAGTCCGACCTCGTGGTCAGACCTTAACGGGCTCGAAGTAAGTGAAGCATGCATTGGGATCCGGAGAAGGGAGGTCAGGATGGTAAAAATAGCCATGATCGGTGCCGGGAGCCTGGAGTTCACCCGGCGGCTGACACAGGACATCATCAATCACGCATCCCTCGCCGACGCGCATATCGCGCTTATGGACATCGACGAGGGACGGCTCGAGCAGGTTGCGAAGGTCATGGACAACATGAAGGAACAGCACAAGTTGGGCTGCACCTTCTCCGCCACCACCGATCGGAGCCAGGCGCTCGAAGGAGCGGATTTCGTCGTTTGCACCATCATGGTCGGGGGGATCGCGGCCTACAAAGCGGACGTCGAGATCCCCCTCAAGTACGGCGTGGACGTATGCGTGGGGGACACCCTCAACCCGGGCGGCGTCTTCAGGGGCCTGCGGCATGTCCCGGCCCTGCTCGAGCTGATGCGGGGCATTGAGGAGTTGTGCCCGGACGCGCTCTTCCTCAACCACGCCAATCCCATGGCCATCTGCACCTGGGCCGTGCAGAAGGCCTTTCCAAACCTGCAGTCCGTGGGCCTCTGCCACGGCACCCAGCACACCACCGACCTGCTCTGTAAATGGCTGCGCGTCCCCGAGGAGGAATGCGAGATAGCGTGGGCAGGCATCAATCACATGGCCTGGCTCCTGAAGTTCGAGCTCAATGGGGAGGACCTCTACCCCCGCATGTGGGAGAAACTGGACCAGGAAGGCCCCATCGTGCACGAACGCTTCCGTTTCGAGATGATGAAGGCCACCAGCTATTTCTGCACCGAGCTGCCCGGCCACACCTCCGAATACGTACCCTATTTCCGCCACCGTGAGGACCTCAAGCGGCTCTTCGGCGGACCCTGGCTCATGGGGGAGACGGCTGGAGACCTCAATGCCCGCATCGGCATGCTCGATTTCTACGAGCAAGAGATGGGTCGCATGGCCTCGGGGGAGACACCGGTGCCCTACGATGCCGGCAAGAGGTCTGAGGAGTTCACCGCCGAGATCATGAACGCCAGGCTCACCGGGGTCCCCTTCGGCTTCGCCGGCAACGTCCTTAACAAGGGGTTCATCACCAACCTGCCTGACGGCTGCTGCGTGGAGGTGCCGGTCTTCGCCGACCGCGCCGGCTTCCGCGCCACCTACGTGGGGGAGTTGCCCGCGGTGTGCGCCGCGCTGTGCCGGTCCAACATCTCGGTACAGGAGCTGGCGGTGGAGGCGGCGATCCACGGCGATCTCGAGGCGGCTTATCACGCCTGCCTCATGGACCCGCTCACCGCCGCTACACTGGCGCCACACGAGATTCGTAACCTTGTGGACGAGATGTTCGAGGCGCAGATGCAATGGCTGCCCCAGTTCCAGGGTAAGACAGACGATGCCCCCGGCGCGACCGTCGACCGGCTGGAGACGGGAGCCACCGAGGCGAGAGCGGGCGACGACGTTTACCCCCGCACCCGCATGTTCGGCGGCGAAGACTGAGGGTATGCGCGATTGGTATCGTCTCCTCGCTGAGGACATCGCGGTTTCCGTCATTGCGAGGAGGCGCAGCCGACGTGGCAATCCCCTTTACAAGAATCCGCACTCTAAGTGAAGGTGGTTCTATCCAAAGGGGATCGCTTCGCTGCGCTCCAGGCTGACCGAGAATAGGAGATTGCGTGGATTCAAGCCGGGGGTCAGCCCT
>CAYHAT010000080.1:0-11330 GCA_964354675.1 uncultured Actinomycetota bacterium
CAAGACTAACCTCTTCCAGCTTGACCTTATTCGCTACCTTCAGCATTGTCCTACTCTGCTAGATATTAGACCACGCTGAATTCCCCACAATTGTTCATCGATTCTCTTCTACTCATATAGTCCTAAACGTACCTCTTGGTACCATTATCTTACCATCCAATGAGCAGGCTGGCGTTCCTCCAGCCAACTGGCAACGCACATAATGGGGATGGAAATATCCTGCTCGCTGTCGATTGATCTGGTTCTGATGTCGTCCACGGTGTGACCATAGCGATATATGAAGACATGGATCAGATCAGTTCTTTAAGTATCCGTTCGGGTGGAACTTAACAAGCAATCAGCCCCTAGATGCGTATTAGGAATCACGATTTCCCAGCTCAGACTATAAATCCTGGTTCTAACTTCGTCCACTACGGGGAGCCAGCAAACCAAGCGGAGGTACAAGCCTCCGCTTTTTTTCTTTCTCTGGATTAATGAGATGTATTAGTCATGAGCTTACCGAATGGGTAAGTCCGCTAATAGGCGCTATTTCCTTGCTTTGGGTTTTCTATCCAATCATACATCGTATTAGCTCCGACCTGAAGCAGCGAATAACGAAAGGAATTGCATATGGAATACACCGTAATCGCTCAAGCATCTCCGGATATCTCTCCGGAGGGAGTCATCAATGCTGTGTTGGGCAGATTCGCCGAGTTGAAAGTAGGCAAGCAACGGTTTGGGCGTTCTAACCCGTCTCTTAATGGTAGAATATATGCAGCAGGAGGTGCATATGGGGAAATGCCATATAGCAGCAAAATGAGTTCATCGCAGACCACCATATCCAAGGCGATTACCTCCAAGCTGATCGCCCGCATCATAGACGGTGTCTATCAGCCTGGCGGCAAGCTCCCCACCGAGCGCGAGATAGCTGAGGAGTTCAACGTTACCCGTAATGTGGTCAGGGAGGCCCTGAAGCGCCTGGAGGCTTTAGGGTTGGTTACTATACGTAGAAGTTCCGGTATCTATGTCGAGGACCTGCAGTTGACCGGAGGAGTAGAGCTGCTGGAACTGCTTATCTTCAAAGAGGATGGGAGCCTGAACATAGATATCCTTCGCGACATCATCGAGTTCTATGAGAACTCCATCATCAGCATAATAAGACTGGCCACCCAGCGCATGACCCAGGAAGAACTGAATGCGCTGGAGGAGTTAGTGAGGAGACGGGGGGAGATGATCGGGGAGAGGGAGGTGGTCGAGAAGGTCGAGAAGGTCTCCCGGGATATAACGGCCCTTATCGTCGACGCGACCCACAACTCCCTTTACCGGCTCATATACAATACCATGTTGAGAATTCCTGTTTTATCAACGGGATTCTTCGGCATCCTCATGTCCTTCAATCCGGATATCCAGGAGTTCTTCGAGCGGCTTGTCGAGATGATAGAGCAGAGAGACCAGGAGATGGCGAGCCTGCTGACATCCCGCATATTCGAGGCTTATGAAGACCCGGCCGCGAGATTATTGATAAGGATGGCCGCAGAGGACAAGCTGAAACCTAGACTTTAAATCCCCTTACCCCATCGTTACACTAACAGACAAATATAAAGGTTATTGTATTATATTTCTATATAGGCACTACCAATATATTGTCATACGTTAAAAAATCTGTATAATAGCCCCATAGAAAGCTATAGGGTAGCACCAATATGATAGGAAAAGTGCTATGACATCCAATCCTTCACGTTCGAAGTGACTTCGGGTTAGCGCCTGTCGAGAGGATGAAAGGGGAGGTAGATCTAATGCCGGGAGTAACCGAGATCTTCGAGAAGTCCTTCGAGAGCGTGATACCCCAGATGTTTGAGACCGTTACCGAGGTCTTTCCCGTGTCCGGTATGGAGGGGACGACATTCACCATTGTGATAGAGGAAGAAGATTGTATATAAGAATGAAAGGTATTTTTGGTTCAATCCGATCTAAGATTACGCGAGTTCCTAAACAACATGCCGGGCGGTTACCCGGAGACGGAAAGCGGAGTGGAGTTAAGGATCCTCGAGAAGTTCTTCACTCCCGAGCGCGGCTTCATCTGACATCAACGGACCAGGATTCATGGGGGGAACAACAGTGGAAAAGAAGCTCGTCGTATGCAGCATGTGCGATCTGGCCTGCACCCTCGAAGCCCATATAGAAGACGGCCGGCTGGAGAAGCTGAGGGGCTTCGCCGAGCATCCCCTCACGCCGGATGTCTTCTGCGTTAAACCAGCCCATGCCAAGGATTGGTATTACAACGACGACCGCCTTCTGTACCCTTTGAAAAGAGAAGGTGAGAGGGGCGCCGGGAAATGGACCCGCATCAGCTGGGATCAGGCCATGGACGAGATCGCCCATCGCCTGTCAGAGGTGGTCGAGAGATACGGGCCGGAGTCCTTCGCCTGTTCCACCTCGGAATACAATACCCAGGTGGCAAGCGGCGCCACCCGGCGCTTCATGAACCTCCTGGGCAGCCCCAACTACATCAGCGGCGTGTCCCTGTGCATGGGTAACACCGCCGCCGTGGCCAGCATGACCTGCGGGGGATACCCTTTTTCGGACTATGAGCAGACCCGATGCGTCGTCTATTTCGGGCACAATCCCAGGCCCGATGTGTGGGCCGGGGAATACCAGAGATTGAGAGCAGCACTCGGGAGGGGAGCCAAGCTAATCGTACTGGACCCGCGCAAGAGCCACTGCGCGAAGATGGCCCACATCCACCTCCCCCTGCGGGCGGGAACGGACGCCGCCATGTCCCTGGGCTGGCTGCGGGTCATCATCGAGGAAGAGCTGTACGATAAGGAGTTCGTATCCCGGTGGTGCGTAGGCTTTGAAGAGCTCGAGCGGCGGGTCGGCGAGTATCCGCTGCAGCGGGTGGAGGCCATCACAGGGGTCCCGGCCTCCCTTATCCGGGAAGCCGCTAGGATGTACGCCACCAACTCTCCCGGCGTCATCCCCTGGACCTGCATTACCGACCAGCAGAAAAACAGTACCTCGGCCCTGCGCTGCCAGACTATCTTGAGGGCGCTCACGGGCAGTTTGAACGTGCCGGGGGGAGATGTGCTCCTTGCTCCGAATCCCATGGTCGTATCCGAATCCGAGCTGGAGATGCACGAAGCCCTACCCCAGGAGAAGAAGGACCTGCAGCTCGGGGCCGAGGAATACCCCGTCATGACCTACCGGGGCCAGCAGGCGTTGAACGAACCCCGGCGCAGGGTATGGGGCCTCCCCTATTTCAACTTGATGAAGGGACAATACATGGCCCACCCGCCCACATTGTTCAGAGCCATGCGGGAGGGAACCCCTTATGCGGTGAAAGCCTTTTTCTCCATCGCCAACAACACCCTTATGTGCTACACCAACCAGAAGGGCATCTATGAGGGGCTGAAAGAGCTCGACCTGTTCGTGGTCAACGACCAGTTCATGACGCCCACCGCCCAACTGGCCGATTATGTACTCCCCGGAGACAACTTCCTGGAGCGGCCCGTTCTGTATAACGCCCAGGAATGGATCAATCTCTATTTTGTAGCCCCCAAAGTGCTGGAGCCACCGGGCGAATGCAGGGATGTCTACCATTTCTGGCGCGAACTGGCCCTGCGTATGGGCATGGAGGAACACTTCCCCTGGAATAACCTGGAAGAACTGTACGACTTCCGGGTCAAAGGAACCGGGCTCACGTGGGAGGAACTATCCGAGAACCTCTTTGTGGTTCCCTCCCCTCCACCTCAGGCGGCCCCGGTTTTTCGCAAAACCCTCAGGGCCCTTTCCAGGGCCGGCCTCTTGCCAAAGGTGATCCCCGTCATTCTGGCCATGATGTCCTGGCAGCGTCGCACCCGGGAGAGGCTGGAGCAGGCGGGCATGATGCGAATGGCCGTCCTGTTTCGAGACCGCATGACCTTCAAACCCTACCCCCACGAAAAATTGGGCTTCGCCACCCCCAGCGGGAAGGTGGAGCTGTACTCGAGCGTGCTCGAGGACCTGGGCCACGATCCACTGCCTTATTGGAGCGATATAAACCCGCCGGGGGAAACGGCTGATTCATGTGAGGACGAGTATCCTCTCCAGCTCTTTATCGGCCTGCGTGAGGCCGAATATTTTCATTCAGCCGGACGGCACGTCGATAAACTGCGCAAACGCAACCCGGAACCCCTGGCTTTTTTGAACACCGATACCGCCCACAAGTCGGATATCGAGGACGGGTCGTGGATATACGTGGAGACCTCGTGGGGCAGGGTGAAGATGAAGGCCAAGCTCAGCGAGGACATGCACCCGGACCTGGTGCGGGTTCCCCACGGGTGGTGGAAACCGGAGATGCCGAAAGGCGACCCGGAGCTTTCCGGGGCTTGGGATTACTCGGATGGGGTCCTTCTCGACGATGACCCGGCCCACCTGGACCCCGAGCAGGGCCTGCCCGACCTGCGCGGAGGCAGGAGGTGCAGGGTGACCCTCATACAGGAAGAATCTTAACCTGAAGGAGGTTATAAGAGATGAGAGACATAGGCGACTATCCCGGAGTATCCCAGGCCCACATGGCGGTGGCTAAGGACTATTCCAGTATCCTGCTAATAGGCCCACCCATGTGCGATGAGCTCGTATCCCTGGTCGAGCACATGTTCAGTGAGGAGGAGGCGGAGGTCGCCCATTGCTTGAAGCCCTGGCGGCCCATGACGGCCAAAAAGCTCGCCGCTGCTGCCGGGCGACCTTTGCGGGAGGTCGAGGCGATACTCGATGTCCTTGCCCACTGTCGTTATCCCATCCATACCAGCGTGCTCGAGGGGATCAACAACAAGATCAAGGTCATAAAGAGGGTGGCTTATGGGTATAGAGATGAGGAGTATTTCTTCCTGAAGATACGGGGAGCTTTTAGGCTAGCTACCCACAATTAATGCAGAAGAGCCATATATCAACAGGAGAAAAGATGCAGTTTGATGAGTCTAAATACTCAATGTCCCATGTAAAACTCGCCAAAAGATACAGTTCTATTTTTATGGCGGGCCCTAAAATGAGCGATGATCTCGTTACGCTTATTTCCTACATGTTTACTGAAGAACAAGCTGAAATAGCAAGGACCTTGCCGCCTTATGTACCAGTGTCTTACAAAATAATAGCCATGCTTAAACGCCGTCCTTTTCAAGAAGTACGTTCTATTTTAGAGGAGATGGTTGATAAATCGGTTATCTATAGAATGGGCAATAGTTATTCTCTTATTCCTTTACTACCCGGAACAATGGAATTGATGATGATGAGGAACAAAGATGATGAATGGTTAGCCACCTATGCCCGGCTTTATCTTAAAATTTTCAATGATGGGTATTTAAAAAGATATATGAATAACACTAAGGGGCTCCCTTCAATTACCTACACGCCGGTGAACCATGACGTTGAAGTTAAAAACCGTAAAGTGAAGGTAAACCAAGAAATTGAAGCCGAAAACCGTCAAGTGAGTGATGATTTCGTTGCAAAGGCCATTGAATATGATGACAGTATTGCGATTGTAAACTTCTGTCAGTGTCGGCGTTTGACAAGACTGACCGGCAAAGAATGCAGTCATGGTGGTCTAACGGAAGAAGATGGTTGTTTGTGGTTCGGGTCTGTTGCAAAATATTTTGTGTCCCAAGACATTGCAAGAAAAGTAAGTAAAAAAGAGGCATTCCAGCATGTAGCGCACGGCAAGGAAAATAAGGCCGCCTTTTTTACCTTCAACGCTTCTTATAAAAGCGACACAATGATATGTCTTTGTTGTCGGTGCTGTTGCAAAATTATTCATGTGATAAACAACTTTGATGGGCAAAAGCTGGTTGCCGAGACTGAATATAAGATAGCTGTTAATTCCGGCCTGTGTTCTAATTGTGGTGCTTGCTCAAAGGTTTGCTTTACAAATGCCCATGCCATGGTTGACAAAAAACATGTGTATAACAAAGATGAATGCATTGGATGCGGCGTCTGTATTGATGCTTGCGAAAAAAATGCGCTTCAACTAGTACGAAACGACAAATATGAGAAACCCCCTAGACACATGATGTTGACTTTACTGAAACTTGCCCCCGAAGCAGCAATGATGGCCATAAAAAAAAGTGGCTCTTAGGGGTGGCCGGGGTTCATTGGACATGTTTTCGTGATCCTTAAGGGGGGGAAAGCTATGGGTAGAAAGATCACCAAAGGGGATATCTTCATCAAGGCACGCATGCTCGCCGAGGGAGTGCGCATCCAGGACGGGGAGTCGCCTCCTGAATCAGCTGCTATTGATGAAAGCGAGCTAGAGCAGGCAGACAGGATGGCCGTTGATGACCCAGGGGGATTGCTGCGCTTTCTGGCGGATGCCAACCAGGCTGAGGAGACCGACAGCGCTCTGAGCAACTCTGTGCTTCTCGAGGGCTGCGGTATCCCGGCGCCTATACTGCCGAACGATGACTCGCGATTGCAGCTCACCATGGATGGCGAGAAGGTGATCATATCGGAGCAGGGGGATGTCCTGGCAACCGGGGATTTCTACACCCCGCACCGGCCCTGGAGCGGCGAGGTCCTGAGCAACGGCATGCCCGTCAAATCGGTTCTGCCCGGTATGTCCTCCTCCATCGTCAATATTCTTTTAAGCATCTCTTGCAATAACTTCAACACAGGCAAAGGCTGCCGTTATTGCGGTCTCTTCGCCAACCCGGTATCGCGCAGGCTCAACGAACTGCCCCTTACCACCCTGGCGCAGTGGTCTAGATATCAGGCAGAAGCGGTAAAGATCATTACCGACCACGGGTGGCGCGGCATACTGGCCATAAGCGGAGGCGCGCTGCCGCCGTCACAGAAGGGAGAATACCTTGCCAGGCTGGAGATGGTGATAACTCCCATACGAGAGATCCTGGACGAGAAGACCTTCTCCGAGCTCAACCTGGTATATAATTTTCTTCCCCCGGAGGACTTCTCGGATATGTATAAATGGAAGGAGCTGGGGATAAACGGCACCAGTATCGACCAGGAGGTGGCGGACCCGGCCAATTTCCCCGTTATCTGCCCGGGAAAGAACGCCTATAAGCCCCATAGTTACTTTCAGGAAGCGCAGGAGGCCTCGGTGGAGGTATTCGGGCCCCTGCTGCACACCACCACCGACATAGTCGCGGGTATCGAGCCCATGTCCAGCCTGGTGGAGGCGGTCGACGAGCGGCTTTCCAAGGGAGTGATGCCCATCACACTCACCTTCATGCCCATGCCCGGTTCGGCCATGGAGGATGCCAAGACGCCAAGCGCGCAATGGCAGGTCTCAGCGGCTGAGAAGATGTCCGACTGCTATATACGTCACGGCGCCAAGTTCATAAAAGCCGTCGCCAGTGAACTTTTCGCCGACATCTACTACCATTACGCGCCCGGCTTCATCAAGGCCATGGGCCTGTATAACGGCGAATGCGTACCAGGCATGCTCACTGGCGCGATACAGACCACACATTTAACGGTGGTATTCGATGAGATATTACGCCGGGCCCAGAGGATTCCGGGGGTGACATCGATGCTCAAGTTCGATGTCGCATAAAGTTACTGGGACTCGTCGTCCTCCATGGGCTGCTTGAAAACCATCTCCCGGATGACCTTGGTGATGTCATAGGGGACGAAGGGTTTGACCAGGTAGCGGTTAAATTGAATCTAAGCTGAAGTTTAAAATGCTCTCTCGCGCTTCGGAGTGAAGTCACGGCGAGGAGGATTTACCTACTCCTCGCCGTGATAAATTATCAAGTAGATCGATAATAGCCGGGTCGCGCTATATCTTATACAGCATCGGGGTGTGGCGGACGCCGTTTATCAGCTAGCGGGAGAGGGATGCGGCAAGCCCCTGGAGGTATGCACGGCCATGGGTACCTGGGCTCCGGAGTTGGTCAGGCGGGGACAGATGAAGCAAGCCAGCAGAGAGGACGTGCTGGAGATAAAGCGGGGGGCGGAGAAGGAAGGCCTGGTCACCTGGATGCTTAACGAGGAGAGCGGACGGTTCACTAACAATTCCTGTTCCTGCTGCGGCTGCTGCTGCTGGCCCCTGCGAAGCATATCCGAGTTCAACGCCCCGGGAATCATCGCCCCGCCCCACTTCATGCCCGGTATCGATCATCAAATCTGCAATTCCTGCTCCAAGTGCGTGAAGGTCTGCCCTATGGGTGCTCTGGTCATGTTGGAAGAAGGGGATACAAAGCGGCTTCTTCATAAGCCGGAACGTTGTATAGGATGCGGATTATGCGTGGTGGCTTGCTCCGAGGAAGCTCTTGCCCTGAAGGAAGTAGAGGGATACAGAGAACCTCCCAGCGGTTGGCCCGCCTACCTGACCAGGTACGCCCGTAATTATTTGATCAACAGTATGAAGGTCTGGTCCTCTCGCCGCTACTCGCAGCACTAGGAAAAAAGCGCCTCCGCAAACTCTCGGGGATCGAAGGGGCGGAGGTCCTCCAATCCCTCCCCCACACCGATAAACTGTAACAGTTACCAGCTTACTAGCCTGGATCCTTGAACCTGTAGACGATCACGATTAAGGTCTCAGATAATCCTGGGTGATATTATTCTAGCACCCTACAACGTCTCCCATTAGAGGTCTTCAGGCTTTACTATATACCTTCGGAATCCTAAATTCCCTGTTCAAAGAATATATCTTGGTTCTAACTTCGTCCACTACGGGGAGCCAGCAAACCAAGCGGGGGCCTACGCCCCCGCTTTCTCATTATTCGACTTATCAGTTACTAAACAGATTACACCATTCCTCTTTTTGCCATCTGATTCAATATCGGTTCGGCTAGGTGCAATTTATGTAAGACCTTCCATTGCTTTACGAACGTCGGAAGGGAGGTCCTGTTCATCAGCCATTCGGTCTTCCCCATAGGAAGGTCCCGTTCACCTGCAATCCTTGCGCACATGCCCAGGTAAGTGGCATCAGGTTCTCGCACTCCCGGCCTCGGAACCATCGATACCGCACCTTCCGAACACTTGGATAGACAGAGGCCGCATCCTATGCATCTGACCAGGTCGACCTCCATCGCTTCCTCTTTTTCCATGATGGCCTCCATCTGGCAGCGTTCCAGGCAGGTCCCGCAGGTGTTACACAGAGCCGGGTCGATCCTAGCCTGGAAGGAGGATTGGACATGGTCGGCGGGCCGCTCGTGCATTTTCAGCCCCCAGAGCCAATGGCAGCAACATCCACCGCATAAACACATTGCTATAGGCTCCTGGGCATTGACGGGTGCCAGGACCAGGGCCGTCTCCTCGGCCTCATCGATGATCTTTAAGGCCTCTTCCAGGCTGATCTTGCGCCCAAAGCCGTTCTCGATCCTGTACTTGGCAACAAAACCGAAACTCAGCTCGCTTTCTATGGGGTGTTCACATTTCTTGCCAATGTTTTCATTGACCACGCGGCAGGGGCAAGGGGTTACCGCAATGGCATGCTGTTTTCTTATCATATCCCGGAGAAGATCATAGGTGGCTACTGCCGCAGTGTCATCCACCGCCTTGCCCACAGGAACCACACGCACCTGCTTTTGCGTGGGAAAAGCCTTCCTTAAGCCGGATTCCTCCATATAATTATTATAAATCCCGGCCGACTCTTGATCTAACCGGTAAGACATTTGAGTCTCTCCGAAGCCGGCCACATACTGCAGCGCCATATAAAGGGTCTTATTCCTGGCCTGCACCGGGAGGATCAAACCGTCACGCACCATGGAATCGAGTATCTTTTCCGTCTCCGCCTCTGGCTTCCCGCAGCGCTTGGCTATGGCGGCCGCCGGCTCGGGCACAGGCCTCATGTGGATCTCGACCTTCGCCTGCTCGGGCGTGAATATCGATTTCAGCCACTCGATATCTACACCGCTCTCGGTCGCCGGAAACCCTCCCGGCAGTCCATCCAGGTACTCGCGCAACTTAACGTAGACTTCTTCACCCATTACAGCCATCCCCCTTCAATCCGGCATCTGTCATATGCCTTCTTTTCCCGACTCCTCTATCAACGCCTTTTCGTCATCGTTCTTGCCTGCCTGGCTAACTGCCCTTAAGGAAACGCACACCGATGAGCTCTGAACTTTGAGTTGTGATTCCGTCGAAGCAGCAATGCAATTGTGGATGATATAGCCCTCAATAGAATCCTATCACCCATGCAGCGAAAATAAAGCAAACCATTCATTAAAGGCACCAAATGAAAGAGGGCGGCCAGGGATGCAGCAAGCAGCATCATACCTTTACAGGTATCGCTGGAATCATGTTTTCCCCGCTCAGGCTGTAAATCTTGGTTCTAACTTCGTCCACTACGGGGAGCCAGCAAAACAAGCGAGGCTGAGAGGCCTCGCTTTCACATTGTAATATTCTGGGGTGAGGCATTGTAGGTCTATTCAGCTAGGCTGCCTAACAGAATGCCTGAATCCCCCGCCACCCAGATATGATTGGTGTCGAGGGCAGATACGCTCTCGAGGAAGGCCTTAGTGCCGCTTGACTGCTCGCTCCAAGAAGTGCCGTTGAAGAATTGAATGATGCCATCACTTCCCACCGCCCAGACGTGGTTGGCGTCTAACGCGGATACGTCGCGGAGGTATTCTTCTAAGGGGCCGCTTGCCTGTGTGCTCCAGGAGGTGCCGTCGAAGAATATGATTGTGCCGGCGCTTCCCGCCGCCCAGGCATGGTTGGTGTCAAGGGCGGATACGCCATCGAAGCTGGTGACGCTTGAGGCGGGGTTTGCCTGGGGGCTCCAGGAGGTGCCGTTGTAGAAGAGAATGGTACCTAAATTCCCCACCGCCCAGACGTGGTTGGCATCAAGGGCGGATACGCTATTGATGCCGTGTTCGCTACTACCCATCTGCTCTCTCCAGACAGTTCCATCGTAGAACAGGGGCGCACCCTCGCTTCCAACCGCCCAGACGTGGTTTGTGTCTAAGGCTGAGATGCCATAATAGCTTGGACCACTGCGATTGGAGGAATCGGGCTCCCCCTTCTGCAACTCCCACTTGTAGTCAACCGCCTGCTTTACCTCACCTACCTGCTTTACCTCACCCTTGGTCCCGCAGTTGATTAAGCCGAAACACAGGATAGGCAAAAGAGCTATTAGAATTATCCTTCTCATCTCGGTCCCCCATTCTCTAAGATATTATGCCCGCTAGGTTTGTCTGGACTATATCACCCGCTATTTCCCATTTGCACATCCTGATGCCAATATTCTACCATCCCATCAGTATCCCTCATCAAATCTGCTCTAATACTAAGGATAATTCTTAATTTTGGCTGTCCGCAGTACCTTGGGAATCGCAATTTCCCTGTTCAAGCCATATATTTTAGTTCTAACTTCGTCCACTACGGGGAGCCAGCAAACCAAGCGAGGCCGAAAG